>CAIWEX010000284.1 GCA_903911795.1 uncultured Schlesneria sp. | reverse complement strand
TGCCATCAAGACATTGCGACCCCTTGTTCCTGTTACAAGGGAACCGAGTGAACCGTTGTCCGTTGCTCAGTCCGAAGTCGCTTTGCACCTCGCAGCAATTCAGCTTCTGGCCGAGCCACCACAGTTCGAACAGGCAGAACTGCTCCTTCAAGACGTTGTTCAATCAGCCGCAAAGATAGAAGAAGCGGATGCGCAACGCGACCGCTGGTTGCGACTGCGACAACGTGCAGAATCTCTACGAGTGGTCGCCATGGCAGGAAACGGGCATCCGCTGGAGGCGGAACGGTTAATCGTGTCGCTGGCCAAAGCGTCACCACGCGATCTGATGGTGATTGTCGAACGATTGGCACCGTTCGTGGCATCTCAAAATCGGCAGCGGCAATTGCAGTACGTGACATTGCAACTGCACGCAATCCAGTTGCTGCTTCCACATCAAAAGTCGCTATCACGTGAGGAACAAGATCGTCTTTCACAGTTCCAGGCCCGTGCTTATCTCGTCACGGGTGAAACCGGAAAGGCACTGGAATTATACGAGCGACTCGCAACGGCCTCCGCGAAAGATGCTAATCGGCAGCGAGAAATCGCCGGATTGCTCTCTGAGGCATCTGCAAAGGAATGTTCGGTCCTCGCTCAACAATGCTGGCGGCGGGCTGAGTCCCTCAGCAAACAGGGGTCCGCCGATTGGTTCACGGCTCGGCTGGGAGTTATTTCCGCGGCTGTCAAATTGAATGAACAGGCGGACGCCAGGAAACTGCTGGCGGTCACGAAGTTGCTTTATCCAGAACTGGGCGGCCCTGAATTAAAGAACCGATTTCTGGAACTGGAACAGAGACTCGGGAAGTGATGGGACACGGAATACGCGGACGACACGGATGAATTTGAGAGGGGAAGGCTGGTAAGTGCGTGAAGGATTTGCGTCGTCGATTCGTTAATAACGTAGTCGTTTGGAGTCGTGTTGGTGGCGACTTTTAAGGCGATGAAGCACCTACGACAACAAACTCTGCATGACGTTGCCGTGGACATCGGTCAGCCTGAAGTCGCGACCCTGATATCGATACGTTAACTTCGTGTGGTCGATCCCCAACTGGTGCAGGATTGTTGCCTGCAGATCATGTACATGCACGGGATCGCGGACGATGTTGTACGAATAATCGTCGGTTTCTCCGTGAACCGTCCCCGGCTTCATGCCGCCGCCAGCCATCCAGAGTGAAAAACATCGCGGATGGTGATCGCGTCCGTAACTGGTATCGGTGATTGCTCCCTGGCAATAAACCGTGCGGCCAAATTCGCCACCCCAGATCACCAAAGTGTCCTCCAGCAAGCCGCGTTGCTTGAGGTCCATCACCAGCGCCGCTGATGCCTGATCCGTTTCTTTGCACTGCTGAACCATGCGGTCTGGTAATCCGCCGTGGTGATCCCAATCGCGATGATAGAGTTGAATGAACCTGACTCCGCGCTCCACCAGACGCCGTGCCAGCAGACAGTTTGCGGCGTACGTTCCGGGCTTCTTCGAATCCTCGCCGTACAGCTCATAGGTTTGAGCCGTTTCGCCGGACAGGTCCATCAGTTCGGGAACGGATGTCTGCATCCGATAGGCAAGTTCGTACTGGGCGATGCGGGCACTGATCTCAGGATCACCAACCTCCGCAAGTTGAAGTTCGTTCAGTTGTGCCAGACCGTCCAGCATTTCACGTCGGCCGGCGCGATCAATTCCCTGTGGGTCGCTCAGGTACAACACGGGGTCGCCAACGCCACGTAGCTTCACACCCTGGTGCTCTGAGGGAAGGAAGCCGCTCCCCCACAAACGAGCAAGCAACCCTTGTCCTTTCGTTCCCGATTTGGAAATCATCACGACAAACGCGGGAAGATTCTCATTCATCGTCCCCAGGCCATAATCGACCCAGGCTCCGAAACTCGGACGGCCTGGCTGCTGGCTGCCAGTCTGAATAAATGTGATGGCAGGATCGTGATTGATCGCCTCGGTATGCATCGATCGGATCAGGCAGATATCGTCAGCAATCTTTGCCGTGTGCGGCAATGTTTCGCTGAGCCACATACCGCATTCGCCGTGCTGAGCGAATTTGAATTTCGACGCCGCGACGGGAAAGTTCTTCTGTCCCGAAGTCATTCCTGTCAGTCGCTGCCCCATTCGGATCGAATCGGGAAGCTCCTGCTTGTGGAACTCGGCCAGTCGAGGTTTGTGATCGAACAGATCGATCTGTGACGGTGCACCCGACTGAAACATCCAGATGACTCGCTTGGCTTTCGCCATTGCATGCGGTAACGCGATGCTGGAGCCTCCTGCTGCGGAGCTTCCCATGATTGAAGCCAGCGCAGCCATGCCCAGCCCGGATGCGGAATTCCCCAGAAACGTCCGGCGATTCATCGACATGTCAAGTTGGGGAACCATCGTTGCAGCCTCGTAGGAGCGGTCAGCAGAAAGTGTCAACAGTTTAGACTCTGACGCGGGCGTTCACAACAACGGCTCAGTTGCTGGGGGCGTAACAAAATCGGCGATGCCTCAACTCATTTATCGTTTGAGGTCTTCTGTAGCTGCCGGTAGTACTTCAATCCGGGTACGAAGAATGATACTGCGAGAACACAGCCGAGTAGCGTCAGTCCGAAATCGGGGACGCTGAGTCGACTGACAACTGCCATGACGAAGGATGTGGCATAGAGGGCGAGGGCCTGGATGTAGAATTTGCCCGACAGGATTCCGGCTTTAGCCAGAAAGACATTCCCAGCGATCAGTGGCAGTACCGGCGATAGTGTCAGGACAGGAAGGTTGAGCAAGGCTTCCAGGCCGAACAGGAGCATGCTCGAAAAACTGCTGCCGGCCCAGAAGTGGGCGATCTGTCTTTCGACGAATGTGATCGGGCCGGATCTTCGCCGCAATTCCCAGAAGATCATCGCCCACGTGCCAACACCGACAGACCATAGGACGGCGTAAGGAAAACGAGATGACACCCCCTGCCATTGCATCAGGTTGGTAATCAAACACAGCAAGAAAACCACCAGGCTGTGCCACATCCAGAGCAGGCCCCAGTTTTCCAGGACGGCAGCGTGATGTGTTTCCCGGAAGGCGCGCGTGATGATTTGCGACAGGTGCGTGGAACGGGCCGAGATCGGTTCATTGGCAAGATACGCCTCCAGATCTTCGGCAAGAGCATCAGCCGTCAGGTAACGCAGGTCTTGTGGTTTCTGCAGACATTTCAGTGCGATCATTTCCAGGTCGGGGTCAACCTTGGGATTCAGCATCCGGGGCGGGACAGCATCCTGCTCAAGCACCATCAGGACCGTGTCGACCGCAGATTCGGCCTGAAAAGGGGGACGCCCGGTGACCATCGCATAGAGGATTGCACCCAGCGAGTAAATGTCCGACGCAGCACTCACTTCACCACGATTCCCCGCAGCCTGCTCCGGCGCCATGTAGCTGGGAGTTCCCAGAATCGCGCCGCTTTGAGTCAGGCTTTGCAGACCGGCCGCGTGTGGATTCTGCGGGTCCGTTTTCACCCGTTTTGCCAGGCCAAAGTCGGTGACGTAAGTCAGGCCTTGTTCGTCGATAAGGATATTCGATGGCTTCAGGTCCCGGTGAAGGACTCCACGCCGATGTGCATCGGCAATGGCCCGACAGATCGGCGCGAGCATTGCGGCGGCGGTGTGGGATGGGAGTGGGCCATCCAGCAGCATTCGAGACAGCGTTGTCCCTTCAATCAGCTTCATGCTGAAAAAAGGGCGACCTTCGATTTCGCCGACTTCATAGACCGGAACGATATGTGGATGGTGCAACTGAGCCGCAGCTTCCGCTTCGGCACGGAAGCGGGCCAGGTCCGCAGACGACGCAAGGTCGCCTCGCAGGATCATTTTCAATGCCACGATTCGATCGAGGTCTTTCTGGCGGGCTCTGTAGACAACCCCCATGCCACCACGACCGAGTTCCTCCAGCAGTTCGTAGTCACCGTAGTCGCGTGGCTCGAAGTTTCCCGCGACGCCGGATGGCAGGGCTTCGGGCGATGAACGGACGGGATCTTCGAACAGGCCGTCAAAGCTGGCAAAGTCTTCAGTGATCTGAACAGTAGCCCACAGCTCGCGCAGTTCGCGTTCGAGATGCGGGTGTTTGACGACGAGTTGTTCCAGTGATTCCGCGCCGCCGGTACGGGAATGGTCGAGCATCCCTTCCAGAAGCTCGACGAGTTGTTCGTCGTGGTCGTGCTCGTTCACGGTGCATCAACTCCCGTCAAGGACGGCCGCTCACCCAGGATGGCTCGCAACTTTCGCAAGGCCCGTAAGTGCCTCATCCCTGCCGCGGCAGTGCTGAGCCCCAGAACCTGCGCGGTCTCGGTATTGCCAAGTTGTTCAAAATGCCGCATCAGCAGGATGTCGCGATCATCCTCATCAAGTTGTTCGATGGCGATCAGGAATCGCTGTTCGAGTTCACGTCGGATGGATGCCGCAGCAGGTGTCAGTTCACTGGCCACGAGCTGCCCCGCTAGATCGAATGACGAACAATCACCAAACTGCGGCGCTGCCAGCGACTGTTCGCGATCGAGGCTGCGCCGTTGCGCACCCCGATGGCGCCGATGCATATCAATCATGCGATCTTTAGCCAGGTGACGCAGCCAGAGATGAAATGGCATCCGGGGATCAGCCAGGTATTCCTGCAATCGCTCGTTCGCCTCCATGAGAACATCTTGAACGACATCGCTGGCATCGACGCGCCGGGCGATCTTTCGGTCCAACCGCAACTGGATCAGCTTTCTTAACGCGACTCGGTGACGCTCAAGGAGTTGATTCACCGCATCGGGCTTTCCGCGCCCCGCGTCGGCAAGTAATTCCTGCGTGATCGTATGTTCGGGCCAGATGGGCATTGGTAGTGACGATGATCCGTACACGTAGAACTGGTCAGTTTCTGCGGCTGCAGGCTACCACAAAGCGCGCGTGCGGTTCTACCCCATGCGTTATGCACGTAATCTCTTTCAGAACGCCCTGATGGAGCCAGTCTGTGCGCACCGTATCAAAATCTGCTTTGCGATTTTGCTCTGGCATCAGTCGGATTCGTCAGCACGAGCCAGCGGATAATCGCTGATAGGGATTCCCAGAGAACGAACAACTTGCAGTCTTTGCCAGCCGCGAGTGATCAAGTCTTCTCGAATGGCAACGTCGTCGCGATCCATCAGTCGCTTGTCAAACGGGCCTTCGACGACAACTGGCTCAAAGCCGGGGTCAACGATGAATTGTGCGACGACCGGATTGCAGCGTAGATGGCGTTCGGGGGCGGTCATCAGGTACCGGGCTTCGATTTCGCCAATCACGAAACGCAGATAGAGATCACTGACGGTAATATCGACAACTTCTTCACCGCAGACTTCACACAAATAGCCTTGGTCGCACTTCGCCATTAAGCATCCACCGATTCAGTTGTAAGGATCGACCGTTGATCATTCGGGCTTCTGGCCGCGGACGATTTCCCAGTGACGACGAATGATCTCAGCCGCCTGCTCTTTGACGGACTTGGGGGGCTGACGAATCGTGGGAACCATGCGGGGCGATGCAGGTGTCGCGACAGCAGCCGCCGAATGTCCTTCGCTTTGTGCAGGGGCCGCGGGTGCAGCAGTCGCCGGGGAGGCTGTCGCCTGGCGGCCTTTGATTACTGTCGTGTCCGGAAGTGCTGCAGACGATTCCGTCGGTGCCTCTTCAGACAGCCAGGTGGAAATGTCGTCGTCGTGGAATCCACTGGAATCATCGGCATCATGGTGTGTTGGTCGGGCTCTTGGGACCTGGAACAGGGATGCACCAATCCGCAGGACATCGCCAGATTTCATCAAGTAGGGTTCAGAAATGGCGACGTCATTGACGTAAGTCCCGTTCTGACTTTCGAGATCGCGTACCCAGACTCCCTGAGGTGTCCCCTTCAAAGTGCAATGCTTGCGGCTGATCAGGCTCGATGCAATCCGCATGTGGCATTCTTCATCGCGACCGACAATCACTTCGCGATCAGGTAGGATGAGTCGCTGACCCTTCATGGTACCAGAGGCAATGATCAACTCTGCCATCTTTCGACTCCGTCACGAATCAAGTCATATCAGGCGCGGGGAACGGCGACGGGTTCACCACATTGAGGGCAGGTCAGGCTCTTTCCACGATGCGTGGAGCTGACCTTGAATTTTTTCCCGCAGGTACAAACAAAACGAACGCGAGTAGGATCGGCTTCCTGTTCGAGGTGGGTTCGCTCCCAGACCGAATGGGCAACCTCACGCATTTTTGCGATCAGCACTTCAGGATCGTAGGGCTTGGTCATGTACGCGTCAGAACCAACCTTATGAGCCAATTCCCGCGATTCATCCATATCAATAGCTGTGACAATCATCACAGGGACAGTATCGTCGGTGTGTTTGAGGCGTTCGCAGATTTCGAAGCCGCTTTCGCCAGGTAGAATCAGATCAAGAATGACGAAATCAGGCTTCTGCATCACAAACGTGGATTGCGCCTGCCCTCCATCTTTGGCAACGCGGACCTTAAAGCCCTGTCGCTCCAAAATGGCCTTAAGTACCATCGCCGAGTCGGCTTCATCTTCCACGAGCAACACAAGGTTGATGGGAACTTCCACTGCGGCGAGCGTTGCCCAGCGTTCATTGTCCATGACCGATGATCCCGCAAACTCCCGCGTCGGTGCCTCGCATGATCCACTTGCTCACGAGAAACAACAGACGGAATGAGTCGATGCCAATTCCATTTTCCACAGAGATAGTGGGATAACGAATTCTACGGTGTAACGCAATGAATTTCAGCACAGACTCATGTAACCGAGCTCTCGCGGATCAAGAAAAAGTCATGATTTGCCAGAAAAACAGGGGAAAAACATTGTTTGGATCATTGACAATCACGCGTCCCGCCACTTTACTGACGCCCCATCGGGGTGGCTAATACCCCACAAAACAGGAAGTTTGTTTCGGAATGGACTTCGATTGAGTACATGATCACCACAAAGGAGTTTCAGAATGTCGGAAGCCAAGAAGCCAAAATCCAAGACTGAAGTTCTCAACGCAATCGCCGAATCATCGGGATTGAGCCGCAAGGACGTTGCCAATGTGTTTGCTCAGTTGAGCGAATTGATCGGCAAGGAAATCGGCAAGAAGGGCCCTGGTGTCTTCAATGTCCCAGGACTCCTGAAGATCCAGGTCGTCCGCAAGCCAGCCACCAAGGCAACTCAGCGACCGAATCCATTCAAGCCAGGCGAGATGATGGTTGTGAAGGCCAAGGCCGCTCGCAACGTCGTCAAGATCCGCGCCCTGAAGGCGCTGAAGGATCTTGCATAGTTCGACACTTGCATGCCAGTCATGCAAGACGCCCTGCCGTGGTGATCAAACATACCAGGCATCCTAAGTCCCAGATGACTTCGGATGCCTGGTGATGATCTTGGCGGCAGAGCATCACAACGAACCGATTTGCCAAAAGCCATCAATCGCGATCGCATTTACGATCGCTGATGTTTTTGCGCGGAATCGCTGGAGTTCTTTTCGGGCCACTTGACCATCGCTGTTGTAAGCTCTACAATCTTTCTCATGGACTGCAAATTTGGTACGGCGCGAAAATTCCTCGCAGGAAAGACGCGTTGCCAAGCGGTTCGTGATGGCTACCAGTTCGCTGGCAGGGAAGTAGAAGCTGCAATGGGGTAGTGGACACCGGGAGTTTCCAGAAATGTTGGTTCTGTCGCGGAAAAAGAACGAAAGCATCGTGATCAACGATACGATCGTTATAACCGTTGTTGAGATCCGTGGCGACAAAGTTCGCTTGGGGATCGAGGCACCGCGCGAAGTACCGATTCATCGGAGCGAGGTCCACGCCGCAATAGCAGCGCAGGAGGAAAATTCTCCCGCGCCCGTCGAGCCGTCGTGTGCTTCACCCGAGATTTGAGTGGTTTGGCACGGAAAATTATTTTCGCGTCGGACTGTTCGTCGAGGACGCAGGTTGTTGTCTGATAATTAGATAAATCACCCGTCCTTATGTCTGGATTTTTGGTCAATCTTGGGATAGAGTTTCGCGACCGAGTTGCCGATCTCTCGGTACCGATTAGTTTTGGCCCCATCGTCTAGAGGCCTAGGACATCGGATTTTCAGTCCGAGTACTGGGGTTCGAATCCCCATGGGGTCATGTCCTACATTAGCAGCCCGCGTTCGCAAGAACGCGGGCTGCTTTTGTTTTGTGACGACTGCTTGGGGGATTTTGGATGCAATCGCAATAAAGAAAATCACGCCTCAGTTGGTTCGGCGAGCAAATTTCCGGCGAATGTGAAGGTCGTGCGATCCGTGAAGCATGCAGGTAAGCCGTGCAACAATCGTACTTCCGAGAGGGCAGGGCTACGATCAGTACGCCCCGCCGTCGTCGGAAAATCCGGGAGGGACTTGATCACTGCGAAACCGCTCTTCCGTCCAAGGATTGCCGTGCATGTGATAGCCCCCTTCTTCCCAGTATCCTGCGCGGTCGTGTTCGATCAGTTCAATCCCACAAATCCACTTGGCGCTTTTCCAAGCGTAAAGCTGTGGAACCATCCCGCGCACGGGACCTCCATGTTCCAACGAAATTGGCTCGCCATCATGCAGGTCAGCCAGCAGGCAGTCTTCCTGAAGGAAGTCTGACAGAGGCAGGTTCGTTGTCCAGCCGTGGTCGTAGCCATGGCAGATCACAAACTTCGCCCTGGTGCTGATCCCCGCGCGGCTCAGTAATTCTCGCGTGCTAACACCTTCCCAGACATTTCCCAGACGCGACCACTTGGTAACGCAGTGAAAATCGGAAAAGACGCGGACTCGTGGCAGTGCGCGAAACTCTTCCATCGTGAATGTCAGGGGTGAGTTTACTAGACCAAATATTTTCAGATTCCAGTGACTGAGGTCGATCTGAGGCGGTCCGAAGGCATCCAGAACCGGCCACTTCCGAGTCCGAGACTGACCAGGCGGAATGCGATTCTCACGGAATGTATCCGCGCTGATGATGATCCCCGGTTCAATGCCCTCGGGCTTCTGAGGTTCACCTGATTGATACTTGGGGTCTTCATGAACGAACATCACTCGTACCTTTGCCGTCGCAGTGGGGTTACTGTCGTTCCATTGAGAATACCGGGAAAGATGCCTGCTGTCAGCCGGAGTCTTACGCGACAGATTTATCGCGGACGCGCTTCCCTTGATTCTACCGTTCAAGAATTGCTGACAGATAGTCAAGAACACCTTGCGGGTCGACGTCGCTGAGGACATCAATGTTTTTTCGCCAGGCCGGATTGCTGCGACGATCGAAGACGGTTGTTCCTCGAGTCAGCTCCCCTTCCACTTCCACATCGAGCGACATTGTTGTTCGCTGAAATGTCTCGGGCCTGGCAATGGCGGTTAGTGCCGTGACCTCTGCCAGTCGTAAACCCTCCATACCCAGATGCTGATGATGTGCCCTGAGAGCAAACGGCATCAAGTGCTGCAACAGTCGGCCGATCGACGTTGCGTCTGTCAGGCCCAGGCGATCATATTGCTCAAACGTCAGCACAGCTCGCTGACTCGCATCGAGTGGAACCAGTGTTTTTGTCGCTGGAAATCGCAAGACGACGCGAGCGGCTTCGGGATCGTGATGAATGTTATATTCAGCGGTCGGTGTGACATCGCCCGGTGCCGAGACTGTGCCGCCAAGACAAACAAGCCCCTGCAATCGCGACAGGAATTCTGCGTCCAGATCGCAGGCCAACTCGAGATTGGTGAGAGGCCCCAGAGTCAGCAGGACGATTTCACCCGGATACTGACGCGTCAGTTCCGCCATCAGCTTGACCGCATCACGCGTGTGATGTAGATCGGCAGCAGCGGGTTGCCATTCTCCTAACCCTCCGGGACCATTGAGATTTCGAAGGTGCTGCTGCCATTCTGGTGCATGCGACCTAACAGGGAAAAGCTTTGATTCGTCAGCGTCCTGGAACTGAAGGCCGCGATAGCCAACCCCGATGCGAGGCCATTTAGGGGGATCGAGGGCTTCGACAATGCCCTGCAGATTTCGCCCAGACTGCATCGGAGAAACACAGCCACCGACACCTGTTAGCGCAATCACATCCAAACCTGGATCGGCGAGCGCAACCGCGATGGCGAGTGCGTCACCAATCCCCGGGTCTGCGTCGATGATCAACTTTTGAGGCATAGAGGCTCTTGCGTTCGATGAAACGTACTCCGCTTCTTTGCGTGATCGTATGCCTCAACCCATAACGCTTCAATCCCTTATTTCGACCGGAGAGTCGATTTTCTCAATAACCAGACTGGAGCATAAATGCACGGGTGTGATGCATGAATCACCTTTGTTCGGCGCGGGTCTCCCGACCCCGCCGAAGCCGACGACCGAAGGTCTCCTCTTCCGTCTTTTTTCTTTACGTACATCAGACGCCAAATCGCAGACGGCTATCTTCATGCAGGAGCGTGAAGGCTACTTCGGAAGTTCCGGTCACGCCTAAATCGCAATTCTGCGGTGATCACTTCCATTCGAATTTGGTAATCGCATTCAGTTCGCGAATGAAGATCTCGCCGCCACAGACAGCCAGATGAGCCCACGTCGGTTCATCGCTAACCTTACGCGTATCCAACAGTTCGAACTTTTCTGGATTCGCGCGAATCAACAACAAGTCGCCACGCTCATCCAGGGCCAGAATTCGATCGCGATTGACGACAAGGCTCCAGTACTTCCCATACGGAGTGGTCGTCCAGCACGTTTCCCCTGTCTTGAGATTGATGCACGTGAACCGCTGGTTCTGCAAATGCAAATACAAATGACCATCGATTACGACAGGAGATGACATGTACCCGCGTGCTTTATTCGTCCATGCTTCGGAGTGAGTGACCTCACTTGTTGAGGCACGGATCGTAAACAGATGCGACATTCCTCCGTAGGCACTCGTGAACACGGTGTTTTCATACGGAGTTGGGGTCAGAATATTCATTCCGCGAAACGCTGGAATCTCTTGTGACCACAGAACATCGCCCGAGGCTGGTTCGACACCAGCAAGTTTTTCGCGAGTCTGCACTAGCAATTGTCGCTTGCCAGCGAGGTCTGCCATTGTCGGCGATGAAAAGGCGCTGCCCCACATTCCCCCGTCGTCTTTTAAAGTCCGCCAGACAACATTACCTGTCCGTTTGTCGAGGCAAACGAATGACGCTCCCGCCTGAACATAAACGAATTCACCATCAACCAATGGCGAACAGACAAACCCGAACGCTGGCACCGGCGCCTTGAACTCCTTGGGGAAGTTGACAGTCCAGCGAATAGACCCCGTTTCTGCATTGAGGCAGACAAGTAAATCACGAATCCCGGCAACGTAAAGTGATTCACCGTCAAACGCAGGAGTTGCTCGAATCCAGTCACCATTCTCTTTGGCGAAAAACGGGACCGATAAGGCACCGTCCCAGGCGACTTCCCAAACCTGCTTTCCTGTATTCCGATCGAGTGCCCGAACAACTTCACGCTTCTTTCCCACTGTTTCGGTGACAAACACCATGGTCTCGGAAACAATCGGCCCCGAGTAGCTGGGGCCCATCGCATTGCGCCACGCCTGCTGCAAGGCGTCACCCGCTAATTGATCGGGCCAGCGAGATTCACCTTTCACACGGCCATCACGCTGGGGGCCTCGCCATTGCGGCCAGGTTGCCACTGGCTCAGCACACGACGCGACCGAGCCAATGAACAACTGGAATACTACGAGAATGACTCGAGTCCAACCTGTTGATGTCACGATGGATTTTCCAGGCCATGAGGAGTGGGATGACTGACAACTTCACGATCGACGGGGCAATCGCCTGTTGATATGCCGGCAGAAGAGGAGATGACGTGCGAATGAGTTCGAGCAAATCGTTCGAGGTGCTGCATCGTGTCGCAATAGGCTGAATAGGTCATTTTCAGCCGCAAGCTTTCCGTCAGTGCCCGACCGCCAACAACCAGCGCCGCACCAGCCTCCATGCAGGCCTGTGAAAGTTTGGCGAATTCTCGGATAAAGTCGATCGACGGCTGGATATAGGAAACGCTCAGCCAGAAAAGCCTGGGGCGGGTCTCAACTACGGCTCGAATCAGCGACGAAAAGGGCAATGAGGTTCCGAGCGATACGGCATTCCAGCCCGCGTCCCGCAAAACGAGCTCGGCCATCGTTAAAGGAATCGAATACTGATCCCCTTCAATGGTCCCCCCGATTGCATTCAAGGCTGGTTCGGGAGGGCGCTGGCAGCGTCGCAAATCAAACATGACTCGCACAGCAATTTCACATCCACGACGTTCCTGAAATGGATCCGCCTCCTGACAGGCCCAACGCTCTCCGATTTCACGGAAGGCAACCGCCAGGACCTCATCGCAGATCACGCTAACCGGATGCTTGGCGAGATACAAATCAAAAATGATCTGTCGGACCAGAAGTTCGTTTCCCGCGAGCAGCGCCGAAGTCAAAAGCGATTGACCACGAACCAGACCGAGTTCCGCTCGTTCACTGACCGGAGGAAGATCAAGAACTTCCGGAGCACGTAACGCCAGATTCCGCTCGCGTATAAAGCGAACGACTTCGCTGACTTCAATCTTTCGATGGCCACCAGCTGTCCGCACGGTTTGAAGCAACCCCTGATCGCACCATCGCTTTAACGACGATTCGCTTACGCCAATCGCACGCGACACTTGCTTCGGTGAAACCAGGTCAGACATTTCCATACGACTTCTACGGCCTTCGCTTGCGGCAATTCCGAATCCAATCCAATCGTTCCGCACTCTATCGAAATCACCGTCATCAATACGACCGACGATCGACACCCAAACACCACACAGAACGATTTGCACGAATTGTAGATCCGAACACAAGAAAAGTCTACAGTCTTCGAGAAGCTTTTCGATGCCATCCCCCCCCGATCTTACTGGAATAAACCTCAATAAAAACAAATCACGTGTGGAATACCTATTCATGAAGGTTGGTGTCGGAGCCAGATTCGGGCTTGAAAACATCCCTTCATATGCATATCATCGCATGAACGTTTTGATCGTTTTCAATGTGGTGACGGGCTCTTATGAAAATCGCAATCATCGGATCCGGGATTTCCGGCCTGACGGCAGCGTATCGCCTGCATCGGCATCACGAGATCGACGTTTTTGAAGCCGCTGACTACATCGGCGGCCACACCAACACTGTCGATGTCCAGGTGGAAGGTGAACGGTTCGCGATCGACACGGGCTTTATCGTTTTCAACGACTGGACCTACCCCAATTTCATCGAAATGCTCGATGAGGTGGGGGTGGAGTCGAAGCCAACCGTCATGAGTTTCAGTGTCCGGGATGACACATCAGATCTAGAGTACAACGGCCACTCGTTACGCACTCTTTTCGTCCAGCGCCGGAATTTGTTCCGGCCCCGGTTCTATCGCCTGATTCTGGATATCCTGCGTTTCAATCGTGAGGCCGTGCGATGCGCAGAAGATTGCCCTGAGACAACCACGGTGCGCGAGTTTCTCGATCGGCATCGCTATTCAGCAATCTTCGCAAATCAGTATCTCTTGCCAATGGGAGCGGCCATCTGGTCATGCCCAACAGGGACATTTGCAGACTTCCCCATCCGCTTCATCGTCGAGTTTTATCAAAACCACGGATTACTGAGCGTTACAAAACGCCCTACCTGGCGCGTCATCTCAGGAGGTTCGCGGAATTACGTCGCGAAACTGACCGAAGGATTTCGCGACCGAATTCGACTGAAGTCTCCTGTCGTTCGAGTGACACGATCAAACGGCGAAGTTCAGATCCACACCACTGCTGGTGAGCCACGCACATTCGATCACGTCATCTTCGCTTGTCACTCTGATCAGGCACTGCGAATCCTGGGGGAATTTGCGACGAATACCGAGCGTGATGTGTTGTCGCAATTTCCATACGGCCGGAACATCGCCGTGTTGCACACAGATGTATCCGTACTTCCTCGACGACGCGGCGCCTGGGCCGCATGGAACTATCGCGTCCGACCTGATTCGCGGGTCGCGTCGGTGACGTACAATATGAATCTGCTGCAAGGGATCCAATCTTCGCAGACATTCTGTGTGACTTTGAATGACGAAGACTCGATCGATCCCACACGCGTTTTGCGCCGGCTTGAATATCATCACCCGATCTTCACGACCAACAGAAGCACCGCTCAGATTCGACATCCGGAATTGATCAACGCGAACAAGACATCATATTGCGGTGCCTATTGGGGCAACGGTTTTCACGAAGACGGAGTGAATAGCGCGCTCGCAGTTGTTCGGCGACTGAACCCCATTGGCGAAATCCCCTCGAATCGCCCACAGGATGAACAACATCCCCGTACAGCGAGGGTCGCACTATGACGGTATCGAGTGTGATTTACGAAGGCGAAGTGCGACATCGACGGTTCACCCCGATCCGAAATCACTTCCGCTACCGACTGTTCCTGATGTATGTCGATCTCGACGAATTACCCACGCTTTTTCAAGGACGATGGCTGTGGTCAACGCGATGGCCAAACTTGGCCTGGTTTCGCCGAGCCGACCATCTTGGTCCACCGAACCAGCCTCTGGCAGATTCAGTGCGAGACCTCGTTGAAAGTCGACTTGGCTGGCGTCCGACAGGCCCGATTCGATTACTCACGCATTTCCGTTATGCCGGATTCCTGATGAATCCAGTCAGTTTTCACTATTGTTTTGACGCGAGTGGTGATGTCCTGCAGGCCGTCGTGGCCGACGTCAGTAACACTCCCTGGAATGAACGCCATTCCTATGTTCTCGACATGCGGCAAGAAACG
>CAIWEX010000283.1 GCA_903911795.1 uncultured Schlesneria sp. | reverse complement strand
TATTCACCTGATTAACCAGCGACGATTTCAGACGATCCAGTGGGGAGCAATGATGTTCCTGCTGGCAGCTCATCGCATGTCGCGCGGCTATTCGCGACTGCGCCAGTGGCTGATCATGCTCTTTCGGATGCTGGCCATTGCTGGGCTGATCATTGCCGCCAGTCGACCACTCGCCAGCGGTTGGCTCGGCTTGGCGGCAGGAAGCCGAGCTGACACCACGATCATCCTACTCGACCGATCGCCGAGCATGCAGCAACGCGGTGCGGGAACTGGCGATTCGAAGCTGGAAACCGGCCGAAAGCAACTCGTGCGGACGTTTGAAACGCTCGGGTCCGGTCATTGGGTGCTGATCGACAGCGCAAATCACACACCGCAGGAACTGGAATCGCCCGCCGCGTTAAAAAACCTGCCGAGTGCGGGGCCAGCCAGCAGTTCGGCCGACTTGCCAGTGATGCTGCAGGCGGCACATGACTACATTCGGAATAACAATGCCGGCAGATCAGAGATCTGGATCTGTTCGGATTTGCGAGAGAACGACTGGACCGCCGAAAGCGGTCGCTGGGCCACATTACGAGATGCATTCCTTGAGTTTCCTCAAGGGGTACGGTTTCACCTGCTCGCGTATCCCCAGACCGCACCAACCAACGTTTCTATCCGCGTGACGGACGTCCGCCGAGTTCAATCGGACGAAGGGGCCGAAGTCCTGGTCTCACTGCGAATCACGCGCGATGGTGGCGGAGACGAAAAGGTTCCGCTTCAGGTACAGTTTGAAATCGACGGGGCGCGGTCCGTGATGAATGTCGAACTGACGGGATTGCATACCGACTTCAAAGATCACCGATTGCCGATTGAAAAAACGAGAACACGTGGCTGGGGACGAGTCTCGATCCCCGCAGATGCAAATCCAGATGATGACGATTTCTATTTTGCATTCGATGTTCCACCACCACGTCGAACGATTATTGTCGCCGAAGAACCACAGTCGGAACGTCCCTTGAAACTGGTATCGGGTATTGCCCCCGATCCGGCACTGACACTGAAACCGGAAATCATCGCGGTTGAACAACTGCCGACGCTCGAATGGGAAGACATCTCACTGGTCCTGTGGCAGGGATCGTTGCCAACGGGAGCCATCGCGGATCAGTTGCAAAAGTTTGTCGAAAGGGGTGGCGAAGCGGTATTTATGCCCCCGCGAAATCCCGGCAATGAAGAGTTGTTTGGAATCCGCTGGACGGAATGGGCGGGGGGTAACGATCCAATTGCCATTGAAACCTGGCGTGGCGATGAAGATTTGCTGGGACGAACGCTCAGTGGTGCGGCACTTCCTGTAGGGCAACTGGAAATTCGCAAGTATTGCGGGTTAAGCGGTGAGCACACACCACTGGCGACGTTGCGAGGTGGTGCGTCTCTTGTGGCACGTGTGCCGACAAAACAAGGGGGCGTATACTTCTGGGCGACGACACCTGCGATTCAAGACTCGTCGCTGGCCACGAACGGGGTCGTGCTCTATGCCTTCGTACAGCGAGCCCTCGAAGCGGGGGTCGCGGTGTTGGGAAAGGCTCGCCAGTTGGATGCGGGAGTTCCCACAGGTGAAACTCCCTCACAGTGGACGCGGCTGTCGGAAGGTGATCAGGGGCTTTCCACAGAGTACCCATACCATCGCGGTGTTTATTCTTCCGGTGACCGATTGCTCGCAGTCAATCGCCCTGTGGTGGAAGATGAAACGCGAATTCTGACCGACACTCGAGTCACCGAACTGTTTCGTGGTTTGGACTTCGCTCGCGTTGACGATCAGGCTGGAAGCTTCAGTTCACTCATTCAGGAAATCTGGCGGGCATTCATGACTTTGATGCTGATCGCGTTGATTCTTGAAGCAGCGCTGTGCCTTCCCAAACTCGCTCGCCCCAATTCGACAGGAGGCTCCGCATGAACACAGTTCATACGCTGACATTCCTGTGGGTTCCGTGGTCGATCATCTCGTCGATTCTGCTGGTTGCCGTGACGGGGGGATTGTGCTTTGTCGCCTGGCGTCGCAGCGGATACCGCCGCGACTATGGAATGCTGGAACTGCTGCGGCTGTTTCTGGTCTGCTATGTGGCCGTGCTGCTCAATCAGCCGGAATGGGTTGAAGAATTTCGGCCCGACGAAAAACCGACAATCGCCGTCCTGTGGGATTCGTCCGCCAGTATGGACACGCGCGATGTGGCAACATCCTCCTCAACCGTGAAGTCTCGGCGTGAAGCCATCGCCCCTATCATCGATACTGAATTCTGGAAATCGCTGGAAGAACGGATGTCGATCGTCATTCAGCCATTTTCCGCTGTCGACGGAGTCTCAACAGGGACGGCTGTCCGCGGGACAAACCTGCATGAACCACTGACACAGGCACCACGCCAATTCAAAAATCTGCGAGCGATCGTGATTGCGTCGGATGGGGATTGGAACGAGGGAGAACCTCCCGTTGCAGCCGCCTCAATGTTGCGATTGAAAGGGATTCCGGTCTACGCCTTGGCGGCGGGGAGTCCTTCGCGATTGCCTGATGTGGAACTGCTGAGTCTGGATGCACCGACGTTTGGGATCACCGGCAAATCAGTCCGGATCCCGTTCACGATCGACAGCACACTGCCACGTGAACACGTGACGACAGTCACGCTGAAGTCGTCCGATGGTGAGACCGTGACCAAGGAAATCCGGATCGCGCCGATGGGGCGGACGAGCGAATGGGTGATCTGGAAACCCAAGGCAACCGGTGACTATACGCTCACGTTGACTGTTCCGAAGCATGGCGACGAATTGCTTGCCGAGAACAATGAAATCTCTGTCCCGATCGCGATTCGCGAAGAAAAGCTGAAAGTCCTGGTGGTGGAGTCGGTTCCCCGCTGGGAATACCGCTACCTGCGAAACGCGTTGTCACGCGACCCGGGCGTTGATGTTTCTTGTCTGTTGTTTCATCCGGGGTTGGGAAAAACAGGTGGCGGAAACAAGGACTACATCAAGCAGTTTCCGTCGGGACTGGACGAATTGTCGAAATATGACGTTGTTTTCCTGGGTGACGTCGGCCTGGAAGATGGCCAATTGACGCCGGAAGACTGCCGTTTGCTGAAGGGACTGGTCGAGCATCAGGCGAGTGGTCTGGTGTTCATGCCGGGTTGGCAAGGACGGCAATTGTCACTGATGGATACTGAACTGGGCGATCTTTGTCCGGTACATCTGGATGCGGCTCAACCAGGGGGTTGGGGATCACGAACAGCGAGTCATTTTGAATTGACGGAACTCGGCCGCCGCAGCCTGCTGACCAAGCTGGCGGATACTCAGGAAGACAACACCGAAGTCTGGGAAGGTCTGCCTGGTTTCCAGTGGTATGCACCGGTCACTCGAGCGAAAGCGGGCAGCGATGTACTTTGTGTCCACAAAGATATTTCCAATGAATTCGGGCGATTGCCGCTTCTGGTAACGCGAACTTCGGGCGCTGGAAAAGTGCTGTTCATGGGGACTGACGGCGCCTGGCGATGGCGTAAGGGTGTCGAAGACAAATACCACTATCGCTTCTGGGGACAAGTCGTCCGCTGGATGGCTTATCAGCGCAACATGGCTAAGGGTGAGACGATGCGTCTTTATTACTCGCCGGAACAGCCTCAAGTTCGCCAGACGATTGCCCTCAGTGCAAACGTGATGGAACGCAGTGGCGAACCTCTGCCGAAGGGAGACGTGACCGCTCGAATTGTCGCCCCATCCGGAAAAGCAGAAACCGTCCGCTTTAACTCGTCCGGGGACGAATGGGGGGCTTTTTCCTCGCGGTACACCCCTGAAGAACCTGGTCGTCATGAAGTGACAATGACGTGCAAGCAGACGAATTCCACACTCGAAACATCCTTTTTTGTGCAGGGTGTTGCGGTCGAAAGGATTGGCCGGGCAGCTCGGCCAGAAGTGATGGAAGAAATTGCCCGAGTGACCCAGGGGCAGGTCATTGGGCTCGATCGACTGGAGCAGGTTTTGCAGTCGCTCGCCGCGCTGCCCGACCCTCCGCCGAGTGTTCGACGCGTTCAACTCTGGTGTCATCCTGCAGTGGCGGGAACACTGATCGTGTTATTGGCTGTTTTCTGGATCGGTCGTAAAGTCATAGGATTGATCTGATCTGTCGTAAAATAAATGTTTCATTTTGCAGTTATTGGTTTACACTGTTCGGCTGTTGTGGCGGATGGTTTCGTTTGCAGGAGAACGCTGACATGAGTGCTTCACTGTCGAAGTCTGGGCTGAAATTGCCCGAATCACTGGAGCGGCAGTTATTCGATTTCCGTCAGCGTGTCTGGACCATCAAGTCGATCGAATCGGCGTGCGGTGCCGTGTTTGGCGTCGCCATTTCGTTCCTGATGGTGTTCGCCCTGGATCGTATCATAGATACACCGGGCTACTTGCGGATGGCGATCTTCCTGGTCGCTGTGGGTGGCTGCGCTTTCATGCCAATCTACCTGCATCGCTGGGTCTGGTGCCACCGTCGCCTGGAACAACTGGCTCGCTTGCTGAGTCGTCGGTATCCCAGCCTCGGTGATCAAATGCTGGGGATCATCGAACTGGTTCACAATGAATCAGAACAGGCTCGATCACGAGCACTGGTCCAGGCGGCAATTCAACAGGTCGCTGCGGATGCCGGAAAGCGAGATTTCAGCGATGCGGTCCCGACACCACGACATCGGTTCTGGGCTTGGATGGCAACGGTTCCGACTGCTGTTGCCATGTTGATGTTTGTGCTGTTTCCCGGTGCCGCTACGAATGCATTTGCGCGGTTCGTGGCTCCCTGGCAAGAAATTCCTCGCTATACGTTTACCTCCGTCGAAAAGCTTCCAGAGCGATTTGTCGTTCCACATGGTGAACCGGTCGTTATTTCGCTGAAGCTGCTCGACGACACTCGCTGGCAACCGACGATCGCAACGGCACAGCTCGGCAGCCACCTCGCGGTGACGTCAGAACTCAAGGATGGAAAGTACGAATTCACATTGCCAGCACAGATTGCTCCGGGACGCCTGCAACTGAAAATCGGCGATGCGCGTCAGCAAGTTCGCCTGGAACCAATGTTGAGGCCCGAGCTTTCCAGCCTGGTTGCAGATATTACGCTTCCCGCCTATCTGCAGCGTTCACAGCCGATTCATCGCGATATCCGCGGGGGCTCACTGACGCTCGTGAAAGGAAGCACGGCGACATTCACCGCGACGGCGAATCGGAATCTGTCGAGTGCTTTGATTGATGGTGCATCAGCAGCAATAAAAGATGCCAGCCTGCTCAGTTCAGCAATCTCCGTCGACGCTTCCCGCAAACTGGTTCTCCAGTGGCAGGATGAGTTTGGCTTGGGAGGCCAGGAAGCCTTTACGGTCTCGATCACCGCTCGCGACGACGACGCCCCGACACTCTCATGCGAAGACCTGCCGCGTCAGAAGATCGTACTGGATTCAGAGACTCTGAGCTTCAAGGTGCGGGCACAAGACGACTTTGGAATCAAGGTCGTGGGGATGGAATGGGATGGGGCCGATAAGAACGCGGTTTCGAAGCCAGCCAAGGGCGAAGAGATCCTGGCTGCCGGTGCCAGTGAAAAGGAAACGCTGGAACTGGCCGGGACATTCTGTGCAAAGACTCTGCAAATCGAACCGCAACCCCTGAACGTGCGACTGTTTGTGGAAGACTATCTTCCTGGTCGTGGTCGGACGTATTCATCGACCTACGTTCTTTACGTCCTCAGTGCTGAACAGCATTCGATCTGGTTGACAGAGCAATTGAGCAAGTGGCATCGCCAGTCTCTGGAGGTGCGTGACCGTGAAATGCAGTTGCATCACACGAATCAGGAACTGCGTTTGCTGAGTCCCGAGGAATTGGACCAGCCAGACAACCGTAGACGCCTGGAAGCTCAGGCAACGGGTGAACGCGCCAATGGAAGACGGCTGTCAGGTCTCGTCAATAACGGAGAAGAGTTGATCCGGCAGGCGATGCGGAATCCTGAGTTTGGTGTCGGGCACCTGGAAAAATGGGCCGAGATGCTGAACATCCTCAAGGATATCTCAGGGAATCGGATGCCGAGCGTTGCCGAACTGCTGAAGCAGTCCGCTCAAGCTCCCGCGGCAGTGGCTGCCAACCCTCAACCTGCCAACAAGTCTCCCATGGCTGGTCAGGACCGCTCCAGCCCCGCAGGCGCTGGTAAGCCGGATGATGGCAAACAGAAGCCACCTCCACCACCAGTCCCCACTGTTGTCGACAAGGAATCGTCCCAGCAACCCGTGAAGCCGGGAGAAGACGAAGAATCCAAGAAGGACAGCAAGAAGGGGCGGCTTGGTCTGCCGGTGACAACGATTGCCAGTGCCGGAAAGAAGAAGCCAGAAACGCCAACGGCAGAGAAGCTCGACGAAGCCGTGACGGCTCAACAGGATCTGCTGGCTGAGTTCGACAAGATTGCGGAAGAACTCAATAAGGTTCTCGCCAATCTGGAAGGAAGCACGCTCGTCAAGCGATTGAAAGCGGCTTCCCGTCAACAGCATGTCATCGGAGGGAAGATCACCGATCAGATTGGCAATACGTTCGGCCAGTTGAAGAAGCAAGCAGAACCGAAAGTATTGAAAGAGCTGTCCACACTTGAAGTGAAGAGCAGCCAGGATCTGTCGTACATCATGGACGACATGCAGTCGTATTTTGAACGTCGGCGCTTCCAGCGATTCAAGACGGTGCTGGACGAAATGCGTCAACAGGATGCTGTCGGCAGCCTGCGACAGTTGAGTGACGATGTTCGGGTCGAAGTCGGGATGTCGATCGCCCAGACCGAATTCTGGTCAGATACGTTCGACCGCTGGGCCGATGATCTGGTCGATCCAGCCTGCAGCGGGAAGTGCCCCGGATGCAAGTCGAAAGCCAGTCTGCCACCATCGATCGTTCTGGAAGCAATGCAGATTCTGGAAGCAGAAGTCAATCTGCGTGAAGAAACTCGAGTGGCGGAACAGTCACGTCCTGCCATGGAAAAGAAGGACTACAGCAAACGGGCTGGGAAGCTGGCTTTGACACAGGATGGACTGTCTGAACGCGTCGCGAAATTGACAGATCGCATTCGTGACCTGCCAGACGCCGAGGAAGAATTTGGTAAAGAGATTCAGTTGTTGACGCGCGTGGTGGTCGTGATGGACGAAGCTGCCGAGATCCTGGAACGACCGGATACAGGTTCACAGGCGATCGCGGCCGAGACCGAAGCAATCGAACTGCTGTTGCAGTCGAAAAAGATCAATCCCAAGGGTGGTGGCGGCGGTGGCGCGTCTCCGGGCGGCGGCGGTGGTGGGGATACCAATCAGTCGGCATTGGCGCTGATTGGATCCGGTATCAATGACAAAGAAGTCCGCGAAGATCGCGGCATCTCTCAGGCGACGGGTGAGACAGGTGCCGCACTGCCAGAAGAATTCCGCGCTGGATTGGACGAGTACTTCAATCGTTTGGAACGCGAAGGAACGAAGTGAGGTTGGAGATCTCGTTGGCGATGAACCAGTTAATCACACGAGCGAAAATTCAAACCCTGCGATTCACGAAGTCATGCGTGGTCGTGGGGTTAATTTCGATTTTCAACGCTGCCAGTGCTGCCCCGCCGCCAAAGATTGTCGAAGAAAAGGAAATTGCTCCGGTACTGGAAGCAGAACTTCTCTTCAAAAATCCACTTGTCGAGGACGACTCAGAAATCGACATTGATGGCGTCCGCAAAGTGATGGAATTGGAACTGATGTTCGTACGACATGTGTGTGAACTTCCCCCTGCGCGGCGGCCGGCATTTCGCGAGCGGGCCAATGAAATCGTGGATGAAGTATTTAAAGCTGTCAACAAACCCGGTACCAAGAGCGAAGTTCTGGACCTGAAGACTCGTCTCCTGATTCAAAAGAAATTCCTCGTTGAAATCCAAAAGATCTCGAAGGAGCAAGGTGCGATTTACGATCAGGAATTGAAGTCGCGGATGATGAATGTCAAGGAAGCGACAATTCTCGGACTGACGGCCCTGTTGGATCAAGAACTGAGCCTGACAGCAGAACAGCGCGACACTCTCGCTTCGGCTCTATCCACCAAATGGAAAGAGGAATGGGAACACTGGCTGCTTGTTGCAAACCAGGAAGAAACCAATGTCCCCAGTTTCGCGGACAAGATTGTTTCCAGAATCATCACACCGGCTCAGAAGCAGGTGTGGCGGACGATTCCCAAGCTCGATCTGTCGGAGTTGCAGTTTGACGAAGTGTTTTTGGAAATTGCAGAAATCCCGGAAGACGACGAATTGAACGAGGAAAACGAAAATTATTGGCTGAATCCGAAGTCATGAAAGCCACGAGCGACACATGTGAAGATAGGCGATGAGCAATAGGAGCGGGGAGTACAGTCATCGAATGTCATGTTGTGATCCAGTGAATTTGAATTGATCGGACTGGTTTGGGCTGATTTGGATTTGTGGTGGGCTGAAGGCCCACAAGCACAGGGCTTCAGCCGGCTTCAGCCCTGTGTCAGGCGAATTCAATGTAACAGCGGCCCGCGAGAAAATGTAAGTGACGTTAGGAATCAGGGTTTTTGAGAAGTCAGAAAAGCAGGGACAATCCAATATTTTGATGCCATCGACGTCTTCTCGCGGCCCTTCAGGCCGCAGGGATTTTTTGGGGGCATTTTCACAGGGCTGAAGCCCTGTGCTTTGTGCTTGTGGGGTTTCAGCCCATAAATACAGATGGGTTGTTGATTCGAACGTTGATTGTGGTCAGATCGCGATTTTGGGAACGAGGCTTGATGCGATGAATGTTTTACGAAAGCACCAAACCCTGTTGCTGGCGGCAATGATGGTCAGCGTGGCGGTCATCTGCCACGGCGATGATGGCCAGGTCGCAAAACCTGCCGCCAAACCCGCGGCAAAGGCGGTCGCAAAACCAATAGAAAAACCCGCGACGAAAGCACCTGCAGCCCCCGCACCGTTTTTGGAATGGGCGAAGCTACTAACGAAGCCGGTCATAGAACTGCGGCCTGGCAGGATTTTGGTGGCGCCCGCTGCGGTACAGGATGAAGATGTCGAAGTGGTGGATTTCGCAGTTCCTGTCCAAGCGGTCGTGGTCGACGTCGTCGTAGAAGCGGTTCCTGTTCAGCAGGCGAAACCTGCCGTCAAAGCCGAAGCGGCAGTTGAAATTCTTGATGCCGACGTCAATGTTCTGGCGGGGCCGGTGCTGGAAGCGATCGGTGAAAAGATCGTTGTCAAGAAGAAGGCCGACCCCGATGTCAACCAGGCGGTGGTTCAGCAATTTACCCAGCAGTATCGTCCGATCCTGATGGCCGAACTGGCTTTTATTCGGCATACGTGCAGTTATCTCCCTGAAAAGGATCGAAAGACGATTTTTCAGGTGGGCCAAGCGAGTCTACGCGAGGCCGCGCGGCAGTTTGCTGTCGAACAGGCTTGGAATCAACGTCCACAGAACGGAATCCGTCCAACGCGTCCTGAAGCCAAAAGTCCTCGATCTGTGATTCGTCAGGGGTTGGCTGAGGGACTTAAGAAGGTCCTGACCGCGGAACAATGGAAAGAGTATTCGCGTGAATTCGAAGAACGAATGACATCCCGGAAGAATGCGGTTCTGTTAGACACCGTCGCACGACTCGATAACGCCCTCCACTTGACTGCGGCTCAGCGGGAAAAGATCCGGGATAGTATCAATTCGGGATGGCAGGAGAAGTGGGAAGAATGGCTGATGATTTACATGTACAACGATGTCTACTACCCAATGATTCCTGACAATCTTGTCCTTGTGCATTTGAACGCCGAACAGAAGTCGATCTGGCCAAACCTACAAAAAATCAACTTCGGATACTATGAACAATTCCAGGCGATTCCTGACGACTGGTGGGGCCCGGAAGCCAAGGATGCCCCCAATGCCGTGCAAGGCGCAATCTTTGTTGACTAAGCCAGGCGACATCGCGGATGTTGGAGACGGTTGTGAGTAACGTGCTAAAAATCTTGTGGATACTGGTTACCGGTGCAACGCTCCTGGTGGGCTCGGCGTACGCATCAAAAGATGATGTGGACGAAGTTCCCCCCGCCGCCAATCAGGTCAACGAAGGATTTGAAGTTGCCGAGGAAAACTTTGATCAGTGGATCTACCAGGGGGCCGCAAATGCTCAAACGGGGCGCGAGCGAATCAAGGCGCGGCTGAAAATTCATCTCGATGAACTGGATCGGATCTGCTCGCTGACACCGGAACAGAAGCAGAAACTGACGCTGGCAGCTCAGGGCGATATGAAGCGGCTGTTTGATCAGATCGAAGTAGTCCGGATCAAATTTCGAGCCGTCCGCAAGAATCAGAACGCATTCAATGAGATCTGGAACGACATTAACCCGCTTCGTCAGAAGATCAATTCAGATCTGTTTTCCGAAAAATCATTTTACGGCAAGACATTGCGTACGACTTTGACTTCCGAGCAATTCGCCAACTACGAGGTCATGGTCAATGAACGCAGGCAATTTCGTTACCGAGCATCGATCGCCGTAGCGTTTACGAATCTCGAAAAAATCGTCCCACTGAAGAATTCTCAGCGACAGGTGCTGATGGAAATGGTGTTGCTCGAGACGAAGCCGCCTCGTTCGTTTGGTAGCCATGACTACCAACTTATCCTTTTGCAACTGAGTCGATTTCCCGAAGATCGCTACAAGAAAGTTCTGGATGACCGTCAGTGGAAACTGCTGGAAGGCCATATCGCACAATATCGAGGAATGGAACAGGCTTTGATTCAGCAGGGAATCATTGATAAGGCTGATATTGTGCCACTCGCCTCCCAGAACGACGAACCCGCCGATGCGACGAATCCGAGTCGACCTGGAAAATGAGGGTGCGTTTCCATTGCGCCAGCTCGTTCCGATAACCAATGTTTATTCCAAAGCGAATCTCATGAACCAGACCTCAATTCAGCGAGTCATCAGCACCGTGAATGCATTGACTCTGACACTGTGTTTAGGTGGAACAGCCCTGGCCCAGCCCCCCAATATTCGTGTCGGTGAAGTCGTGCCGCGCGATGTTCGCGAGATCTATGACCGGGGACTGCAGTTCCTGGCAAGTACGCAGGCGGAAACTGGGGAATGGGCGAGCGGACAGACAGGGCCCGGCGTTAACGGAATGGCTCTGATGGTCTTGCTGGCGTCGGGCGAAGATCCGAATTTCGGTCTGTACAGCAATCACATTCGTCGGGCTCTGCGCAAAATCATTTCCGATCAGAACGCAGCAACAGGCTATTGCGGAAACAGCATGTATCACCATGGATTCGCCATGTTGTCACTCGCCGAGGCTTACGGTGCTGTTGATGATCGAAATCTCTGGACGGGAAGTGAGCCGAACCGACGATCGATTGGGCAGGCACTGGAACTCGCTGTGCGAGCTGCCATCACGTCACAAAAGAAAAACCAGTTCGGGGCCTGGCGTTATTCTCCGGAATCGACAGATGCGGATACTTCAGTCAGTGGTGCCGTCATGGTAGGCCTGCTGGCCGCGAGAAACGCCGGGATCGAAGTTCCCGAC
>CAIWEX010000282.1 GCA_903911795.1 uncultured Schlesneria sp. | reverse complement strand
GGACCAATTCCTTTTTGAAGCTGGGCACGATCTTGGAGTCTGCGACAAGGTCGTGCTGAATTTGGTTACCAGCCCATTTCACGACCGATCTCTTCGCCGTCTCCGCCGTCTCCATGAAATTTCGATCATTCTCAATATCTATCCAAGACACTGCCTTGTCGCGGACTCCAAGACCGTGGCACCCACTCCTCAAGTTGGAAATCTCGTTTTCAGGCAAATCTGGCAACTTCCGCGCAGCCCTCGGGTACGCCAGGTGCGCACTTCGCCACCCTGCCTGCTGGACGCACGGCCGTCACTTCTCGACGTTTTCTGATGGTGGGCCGGGGCTCGAAGCGAGCTGGTCCCACCCGACATTGAAAAAGCCGATTGCCCTGCCGCGCCGGCGGGGCTGACTTCTCAAGTTGTTTCGCCTTCTTAGCGCGTCGCATGCGCCGCGACAATCGTTTTAATCGTTTTTACCTGTATAATCGTTACAAACGGACTGCCGCCGGGCTAATCACCAGCGCGCAACCATATCTCCCGGAAAACCTTTACGTCAAAAGTCTGTCTGTAACGATTATACGGGTTATTCAAGTGGCACGGGTTGTGCGGACAGTATCGATTGTGATGAAGTTAACGAAAAGTGGGGTTGTCGCGGTTGTGCGACATCGAGCCCGAGTAAACGTTAGGCCTCTGGAAACAAATTACGAACTCGCTTCCGAGTTCGATTCGCGTCAGTTCGAGCGTGTGTGGCGACCTGAGAGACCGCTTCGTGCGCTGTGTTGAGACGACCGGCGGGTGTGTGGCACCCGCCGGTCTTTTCGAAATCCCAATCAGCAGCGACCTGTGGCAAGTTCGCAGGCGTTGATGACCGGTTGCCCCCGTGCAGCCGCATATAGCTCCACGGCTGGAACCATCAGCCGCTGGATTCCTTACCGCACCGATGAAGTGGCACGGCTCGCTTCATCTGCCGGCGAATCGAGTCGCGAACAGCGCCGGTTCGTCGGCAGATGGTGAGTGCCCTGCCGCCTCATCGGGACGCGATCCCGCTTTGGAATTCCGTGTGGACCGGCGTTCACAAACGTGCCGTGAACAGACTCGGGACACACTCTTTATTGAAAAGGCCCGACCGATGAAAAAGCTTCTCCAGGAATTGATCGACAATGAATCTGGACTGATCCTCTCCGCGGAACTCGTCCTGGTTCTGACCATCGCCGTACTGGGCGTTGTTGTGGGACTGTCTCAGGTTCAGACGGCCATCGTCACAGAACTTCAGGACGTATCACTCGCCTTCTCGGGAATGAATCAGTCCTATGCAACACCCGGGTTCATGGGATGCGGCAAATGGTGGGGACGGACCGCTTTCACGGCAGGTTCAGGCTTCATCGATTTTTATGATGGCTGTGTTGGCAACGGCGGCGGGGGTGTTGTCGGCGGGAATTACGGCGCTGGAGGCTATGGCGGTGGTGGTTACAGCTACGGTGGAGGGTACGGATCAACAGGAGCCTATTCGGAAATCGGCGCCGGGCAATCGACTGGGATCACCTGCCCGACCCCAACGACGACAGGTGTTCCACAGACGATCAGTCCCTGCGAAACCTGCACACCGGGTGGCAGCACACCAACCCCGTTGCCAAGTCCGCAACACATCGCACCAACACCGGAAGCACCAACACAGTCGTTGCCATTTCCGCCTGCACCGGTTCCGCACATTTAGTTTTGATGGAACAAGTCGAGAGTGAGTATTCAGGGCTTGTCTTCTGCGGCATCGCAGGAGACAGGCCATTTTTTGCTATTCGGTCAGTCGTACTGACCGATCAAGGTTGATCCCGAGTGCCGCGAGTTTGGTGCGAAATGTCGAACGTGAGATCCCCAGAATTGCCGAGGCTCGACTGATATTTCCGTCCACCTGGCTCAACAGTTCTGTCAGCATCGTTCGTTCGACACGTTGCATCACTTCACTATAGAGGTTCTCGGTCCCACAACGAATCCGTTCCGTCATGAAACTGATCAGTTCGTCATTCGCAGAATTGGCAGGGGGCGCCGCAGGTGGCATCTGGTGCTTTGCCGCTTCATGAGAAACCGCGTGGCTCGCCCGAACGACTTCAGGAAGGAATTGCGGAACAATGACCGGACCAGAGGCCTCGACAACGGCATGCTTCAGGACGCTCTGCAATTCCCGCAGATTTCCAGGCCATGAATACCGAGTCAGCAGATCCATCGCTGGTGTCGAGATTTCACGGACTTCCTTATTGAGTTCCCGACTGAATCTGTGGAGAAAATGTTCGACCAGAAGCGGCAGGTCACCTGTTCGTTCACGCAATGGTGGCAGTTGGATCGTGTAAACATTCAACCGGTAATACAGGTCACTGCGAAATTCTCCCCGCGTCATCATTTCTGTCAAGTTGCGGTTCGTCGCCGCAATCAATCGCACGTTTGTACTGATGAGCTCATTGCCGCCGACACGTTCGAACTGCTGATCCTGCAGGACTCGCAGAACCTTCGTTTGCGTCAGCGGAGTCATATCGCCGATCTCGTCAAGAAAAAGCGTTCCTCCGTCACATTGTTCGAACTTGCCGACTCGCTTTCGCTCCGCCCCTGTGAAGGACCCTTTTTCGTGACCGAACAATTCGCTTTCCAGAAGGTTTTCTGGAATCGCAGCGCAATTGATCGCCAGGAAAGGACGCTGGGCGCGATTGCTGTATTGATAGATGGCTCGGGCGACAACTTCCTTGCCAGTTCCGCTTTCACCCAAGATCAAAACAGTGACGTCCTGTGCCGCGACGCGACCAATCTGCCGGTAAACTTCCTGCATGGCAGGGCACTGGCCGACCAGTAAGTCGCCATCCTGCTGCTGTGATCCGGTCGCAATTTTGGCGGGAGTCCGCATCATCCGGGATGTCTCCAGCGCCCGGTCGATGACAAGCAGCAGGGCATCGACATCCAGCGGTTTGAGCAGGTACTCAAAGGCCCCCATCCGCATGGCCTCGATCGCCGTTGATGCCGTTCCCTGTCCTGTCATCAGGATTACCGGTACGCGACAATCCATGGACTGCAAATTCTGGAGCAATTGCAGCCCAGTTCCATCCGGAAGGCGAATATCTGTAATTACGGCATCTGGCGGCGACGCTCGAAAAACCGCGACGGCTTCGGCCGTAGACCGTGCCGTCTCAAGTTCAACGGTTCCTGCAGGAAACGCGTATCGAAAACAGTTCAGAATCAATTCGTCGTCATCAACCACAAGCAGTTTCGGCATCATAACCTTCCGTCAACTCAAGAGTTGTCAGTGAGTGCGCACCACGAACGGGTCATTTGCCATCGTTCAGTAACTAATTTCATTCGGAACAAGCATTGCAACTCCATGCTACCAACCTGAAGCGAACTTGCGCTCGAAAGGTTCCCTAATTTCATCTTTCGGGGCCAACTGGTTTTTTTGTAATGTGTTTGGAGCGATCCCGCGTGATTCTCAATTCTGAGAGGGAAATGAATCTGCAGGAATCGGTCATCGATTGTCCGATCGGAAAGTTTTCGCCACTCGAATGGCACGGTACCGTACGTGGGACGTGCCTCGTTCAGGCATGACGAATAGAATTGCGTCAAAGCTGGAACATTTCACGAACAAAGGTCCAACAACATGATCGTCTCCATTCGTCGGATTCTATTTCCAACAGATTTCAGTGAACCTGCAAAAGAAGCCCAGAAGTATGCGACCACGCTCGCCGAGAAATTCGGGGCTGAGCTTCACGTTCTCCATGTCGTTCCCGAGATTATTCTCCCGGCGACAGATTCCTATACCACATGGTCACTTCCCGAAGGTGGAATGAAGGCACAACTGGAAGCCGCCGAAAAGCAACTGCAGACGGAATTCGGAGCCATCTCAGAGGCACGTCGTGCGGTCGTGGTTGGATTTCCCATCGAAGAAATCATGAAGTACGCCGTGGACAATGCCATCGATTTGATCGTCGTCGGAACCCATGGTCACACCGGGTTGTCACATCTGCTGTTGGGAAGTGTCGCTGAAAAGCTCGTTCGGCTTGCCAAATGTCCCGTGCTGACGGTCCATCCGCAGGGTCATCAGTTTGTGGTTTCAGAATGACGTCGATCCTTCCCGAATCGACCAGGCCGTGGGCCTTGTCGGTCTCGGAGTTAGTAAAGCTGCTGCAAACGGATTCGGCACGTGGCCTTTCGCGGGAGGAGGCCGAGCGGCGGCTGCGCGAGTTTGGACCAAACCAGATCGGACATCAGCAGGCGCGATCGTGGCTTCGTGTTTTTGGGGCTCAGTTCGCAAATGTCATGGTGGCCCTGTTGGTTGCGGCAGCAGTCATCAGTGGATTGATTGGCGAATATACGGATGCGATCCTGATCGGCCTGATCGTGGTCGCCAACGCCGTCGTTGGCTTTTTTCAGGAATGGACCGCGGAAAAGGCCGTTGAGTCACTCCGGCGAATGACGGAACCTGCGGCTCGCGTTTGTCGAGACGGGAAATGGCAGCAGATTCCTGCGGTCGAACTGGTCGCTGGCGATCTGGTAGAAATCGTCACAGGAGACTTTGTTCCAGCGGATGCCAGGTTAGTGTCGGTCGCCGAATTGGAAACGTCGGAAGCGTCATTGACGGGGGAATCTCATCCCGTCGAAAAGTCCCTCGACCCAGTAGCACCTGAAACCGCACTTCCAGATCGCGTCTGCATGGCGTACTGCGGGACGTCAGCCGTCACCGGACACGGTCGAGCCATCCTGACTCAGACGGGGACTCATACGGAACTCGGCCGAATCGCCGAGCTGATGACATCCGCCGCACCATCGCAAACACCGCTGCAACGGCGATTGGATAAGCTCAGTACACGGCTGACAATCGTCATCGTTGTTGCCGCGTGTGTGATGTTCATCATCGGGCTGCGACAACATGGACTGGGAAAGATGCTGTTGACCGCTGTCGGTCTGGCGGTCGCAGCACTGCCAGAGGGGTTGCCCGCAGTCATTACCATCGGGCTGGCAATTGGTGCCCGACGAATGGCTGATCGGAATGCCATCATTCGTCGACTGACCGCGGTGGAAACACTGGGGTCTGTCAATGTGATCTGTACCGACAAAACCGGGACATTGACTCAAAATCGGATGACGGTCGCAAAGATCGATCCCTCGTCGGATGACCCGGCAGCGAAAATAGAATTGCTGACGGCGGCGGTGCTGTGCAGCGACGCCATCTTCGATGTCGATGGCGGTGTCCTGGGGAGTCCCACGGAAAGCGCCTTCCTGCATGCCGCATTGGAAAACGGCTTGGAAATCGACACGTTGCGCAATCGATTTCCACGAGTGGCCGAAATCCCGTTTACATCCACGCGTAAACGAATGGCGACACTGCACCATGATGACAAGCGACAACATATTCTGTACGTGAAAGGTGCCATCGAGCGAGTATTACCGTGCTGCGTCCGCATCTCAGGTGACGAAAATCCGATTCCGGCCGATGACCTGATGAAAAAGGCTGCGGAACTCGCAGGTCAGGGGCAGCGAGTCCTGGCATTCGCACGCCGAATCTGGACCGACCCGCAGAAGCCTTCGGACCCAGAGGAGTGGGAAAATTCCCTCGAATACATCGGCCTGATCGCACTCTCTGATCCCGTTCGTGCCGAAGTTCCGGACGCGATCGATCGTTGCCGGTCGGCTGGAATTCAACCTGTTTTGATCACAGGAGATCACCCTGAAACGGCCCGATCCATTGCCGGGCAACTTGGGATCTGGCATCCCGGCGAAGCCATCCTGACAGGTGCCGATCTTGATCGAATGACTGATGACCAGCTTCAGAAAGTAGTGGCGTCAACGACGGTCTATGCGCGAGTTTCGCCCGAGCACAAACTGCGAATTGTCCGCGGACATCAGGCGATGCAATCGGTAACAGCGATGACCGGTGACGGCGTCAATGACGCTCCCGCACTGAAACAGGCCGATATCGGCGTTGCGATGGGAAAGAACGGAACGGACGTTGCCAAAGAGGCGTCGGCCATGGTTCTGGCCGACGACAACTTTGCTACAATTGTCAGTGCCGTCGAAGAGGGCCGCGCGGTCTACGACAATATCCGCAAATCGATTGCGTATCTCTTTTCCGGGAACATCGCCGAAGTGATTCTGCTGTTCGCAGCACTGGTGGCTGGTCTTCCGCTCCCCCTCATTCCAATTCAAATCCTCTGGATCAATCTGGTAACTGACGGATTGCCGGCACTCGCGATGGCATTTGAGCCGCCTGAGTCGAACATCATGCGACGAACTCCCCGCAAACGATCCGAGGGGTTGTTTGATCACGGTCTCGGCTGGAGTGTCTTGCTAGTCGGCGGCATCGTCTCGGTCTCGCTTCTGCTGTTATTCCGCTACCAGTTATCGAGTGGTGAAGAGTTAGAGTATTCGATCAAGTCAGCACAAACGGCAGTCTTCATGACACTGGGCCTCGCCGAATTACTCTATGCCACATCCGCGCGTGATCTGTCGCGTTCATTCGAACTGAAGGGGGTCATCCATAACAGGGCATTGTTGCTGGCGATCTCCCTGGGGGTCCTTCTGCAATTTGCCGTTTGTTACATCCCGTTCCTTCAGGAGATTTTCCATACGGTGACCCTGTCAGCACGAGAACTGTGCCTGTGCCTGGTAGTCTCGACCGTAGGATTTTTGACGATGGAAGCATGGAAACGAGTCGTCCGATCGGCGTAAAAACTGAGGCACCTCCCGGTCCAACCGAAACGGCCGACCGAAGGTGTCTCCATTTCTTCCCTCTGAAGCATCAGTAACTGTGGGAAGAGAATTGATAGACACGGTGGGTTGTTGCCGCGCGAGTTGACCGCCCCTGTGGACTTGACCAACGAACTCGCCAAGAACGGAGTTCAGAACAACATTCGCTGGACCGATATCAAACATGAGCGGCCGCTAACCGACGAAATCAGTCTTGCACGTTCGCCGAAACGAGGCCTGATGATCGTCGACCGTTTGCGTTCGACTGAGCCGATTGAAGTATACATCCGATAGACGGCCACAGGTGTACTGTTCCAAGCATCCCCGGCCGTCTGACAATTCTGCTACATCTCGTGGAATCAGTCACTCGCGATGAGTTCGAGCCTCTGCTAGAGTTACGGACTCGCGTCGATTTTTCCCGACGAAGATGCACCATGAATTGAAGCTGTGGAAGGCAATCGGATGGCAAAGCGGAAGGTTGGAGTCTGGCTGGTCGGAGCCTGGGGTGGTGTGGCAACGACAGTCGTTGTCGGGTTGTGTGCCTTGCGCAAAGGATTAACCGACACGACCGGACTGGTCAGTTCACTGCCTCCGTTCGCCTCGCTCGATCTCGTTGGCTGGGAAGAACTTGTCATCGGCGGCCACGAAATCCGCGAAACGACCTACTCGGCCGAAGCTCAGGTGTTGCTGGAAAAATCGCACGTCTTCAGTGCGACCGCACTCACTGCAATCGCCTCCCAGCTTGCCAAGTTTGACAAGAATATCCGCCCGGGAACCCTGGTGAATGTAGGAGCGACAATCGATGCCCTGGCTGGCCCTGCCGCAGCCAAGACTCGTAAGGAAACGGCTGCTCAGGCGGTCGCTCGCCTGGCCAAGGACATTTCCGAATTCAAGACTCGCGAAAAACTCGATCGAGTCATCGTTGTTAACGTTTCGTCGACCGAACCGCCGCCGCCCGATGCCATTCGTTCCTGGAGCTGGGCTGACATCCAGAAATCGCTGCAAGGCAAAGCCGCATCGCCTCTTCCGGCCAGCACGCTCTATGCCATCGCGGCGTTGCAAAGCGCTAGTCCGTTTGTGAACTTCACCCCGTCAATCGGGTCTGATCTCCCCGGCCTTTACGAATACGCCTTGCAACAGAAGGTCGTCCATGTTGGACGCGATGGCAAGACCGGCGAAACGCTGATGAAAGCGGTGCTGGCCCCGATGTTTGCCGCCCGCAACCTGAAAGTCATGAGCTGGGTCGGCCATAACATCTTCGGAAACCTCGACGGCAAGGTTCTGGATGACCCCGTGAACAAAGCCAACAAGGTCAAATCCAAGGACCACCTGCTGACCGAGATCCTGGGCTACAAACCACAGTCACTCGTTTCGATCGAGTACATCGAGTCAATGGGAGACTGGAAGACCGCCTGGGATCACATTCATTTCCAGGGTTTCCTGGGAACCCCGATGGTGCTGCAATTCATCTGGCAGGGGTGTGATTCGCTGCTGGCAGCGCCACTCGTGATCGATCTGATCCGGCTGACCGAGCGCGAAGCGCGTCGAGGTGGATCGGGAGTCATGTCGCACCTGGCATCGTTCTTCAAGAGCCCCATGGGCTGCGACGAACCCGCATTTGCGTATCAGTTCCAGCAACTGATGCAGTGGGTGAAGACCGTTTCCGAAGAATAGTATTGATGTTCGCAAGAGACTTCCAATGTGCCCCGTGACACTGAGACTTGAACACGGTGTTGTCGGGGCATGCTGAAGCACGTACATGCTGAGTGGTATCGCCAAACCGCTCGCGCCGTTGACCCGAAGCGTATTGGACTCCAGCGAGCATTATTTGGAGCGATATCCGGGTGCATGCCAGAGGATTCCGAGAGGAATTTTCATTTATGGTGGACCGAATAACTCGTGTCAACGTAATCAAACGACAGGGCCATCTTTGGATCCTCAACGACGCGAAACTCACGAATCAGCGGGGCATTCAACGGCGAGTTTAATTGCTCTTCGTTTAATTCTGTTGCAGCCAGATACCAGCCCTTGTAGCGACCATCGAAGACTCGCAATCGAAAGACGGCCCCCGAATTCCCTTCGCGGTTTTTACCGTCTGACTTCAGCGGCTTTATCTGCAGCACATCAATGACCCATCTGGCAGAATCTCCCTTTGGGCCGAGAGAGAGATTGATTCCCTGTTCAGTCTGTTCGAGCGTCAGAAATTTGCCTCCCGATTCCAGATAGGGAGCCCCGACACGCCACTCCCTACAGAGTGAAACCCCGTCCGTTCGAGGTACGATTCCACCGCGCCCAGTCAACAGGATCAATCGGCCATCTCGTTCCGCCAGACGCCCTCCATCCAATGAAGTGAGCGAACCGATATACGACTTTCGTTGAATCCCCCCGGTCAGACAAACGAAGACCAAAGCCGAAACAATGATGAATGGCAGGCGCATGATAGATTTCCTCCAGGACCGTGAGCGAAGTTCAACGGTCAACAAACGAGCGAAAATCTGTTGACCGACCGCACTCAGGAACTCGTCAAGAGCTTCTGGAACCCGCCAACTTTCCGAGCGATTCATGCGAATCATCGAGATTTCTCCAAGCCCTGTTTCGATGATTCGACGACTTGAATACGTGATCATCGACTTGGAAATTGGAGGTGTGACCGAGTAATCTTGCGTCGAATCCCGATTCGTGGACATTGGTTAGTGAGCGATTACCAATTTCAAATCTGGAATTGATGAGGTCCCGGTATGGAGCATGAAATGGCAAACGCATCAAGCCAAGAGGCTTCTATTCCAGAACCAAACTCGCGATTTGACATGCGAAATTCGGCAATCATCTGCCCAGCACTGGGGTGTCTCGGTTGGCTCGTACTCATTCCATTTCTTGATCCCCTCGGTATTGGTGATCCATTGTCCCAGTTCTTTAAGGGGTTCTTTAACCTGATTTTGATCGGTGTCATTGGTGGCCCTGCAACGATATTGTCATTTGTCGGGCTGTCTCGATCACGCAAGGAACTGAAGAGCGGCAACGCAAGCGTCGGAAAAATCGACAAGCGGTTGTCTATTGTCGCGTTTGCCATCGGGCTGGGAACACTGCTGATGTATCTCCCTTCACCGCTGATGTTACTACGTTGACGGAATTGCATCCGGTGACACTTTGAATAACAGAAACAGTTTGCCTCAACTCCGGCGTGACTCAAGAATGAGAAAAAAAAGGAAGCCTGCAAAAATTACAGCAGAGCACGAGCCAGACCCGGAATTGGCAGCGACCGTCGATAAGATCGTATTTCGAGTCCGTGTGCTGGCCTCGATCTTGATTGGATGCGGTTTCCTGGGCGGGATCGCGATTGCTCGCGTGGGGGTTGACCAGACCTGGGAAGCATGGCAGTCCGAGAACTGGCCACAAGTGCCAGGTACCGTGACCGAGTCCGACATGACCTTTTCCTCGCAATCGCACCCAACGGACAATCGTGAAGGAAATGTCGTTCGAGGTCGACGGGAAGTTTCGAAAGATGTCTGGAGCCCGAATCTCACGTACGAGTTTGAACTTGACGGCCAAAAATATGAAGGACATCGAATTGCGGTGGCCGATATCCCTCTTGAAAAACACTCCGATGCGACCGAGGCCTGGAATCGCTATGCGTTGGGAAACGGAGTCGTCGTACACATCCACCCGGTGGACCCGACGCTTTCAGTTCTTGAACCAGGGATTACCTTTGGTGCTGTCGGGCCGTTGATCATTGGAACTGTCGTCTGTGCCATCATGGGTTGTTTTGAATGGTTTGTCCTTTCGAAGATGCTGGTAACGCTGGTGGACGGGTTACATAAACCTGCAGGTATTTACACTGTGGGAACTGATGGTCGCTTGCAGGCCTCAAACCGCAAGAAAAAGGGCTAGTCCGTCGTCCCCCCCGAATCTACTCTTGACGACACACTAATCCACATAGACAAATTCATTGGCATTGAGCAGCATGCGGCACAGCGGCCCGAAACCGCGAGTTTGAACCAGCGACGCTGCGGCTGTCGCCTCACTTGCTGAAGGAAAGCGACCAAATGCCAGCACGAATGCGTTACGAATGGCGACTTCGTCCGACGTATTATCCGTCTTGATCCGCTTCGCAAAGTAGTCACTCTGTCGCAGCATGAAATCATTGTTCAGCAAGGCCAGCGACTGCAGCGCTGTGGTTGTCGTATTGCGAGCCGGAACCAGATTCGCCGGACTGGGGCAATCCAGAGTCGTCAGGAATTGATGAGTCGTCGTGCGAACAACAAATCGATAAATGCTCCGCCGCCACAAGGCTGACTCATCGGGTGTGATGTACCGATAGACGGGGGCGTATTCTTCCTGGTACTCGAAGTCGCGATAACCTGGGCCGAACATCGTGGAGTTCAGCTTCCCACTGACCGCAAGAGTGGCGTCACGTAGCGATTCCGCATCCAGGCGACGTGGATTGGCTCGCCACAACATTCTGTTTCCCACGTCGATTTTTGCAGCTTTTAGTCGGGCTGGATCAGACCTGTCCGCAGATTGCTGTCGATAAGTGGCACTTGTACAAATCAGACGATGAATCGCTTTCAACGACCACTTGCGAACGAGAAGTTCTTCGGCGAGCCAATCCATCAGTTCCGGATGCGACGGCAGACTTCCTCCCACACCAAAGTCACTGGGGGTCTCGACAATCCCCGCTCCCAAATGATGATGCCAGATCCGATTGACGATGACTCGACGCGTCAAAGGGTTTACAGGAGATGACACCCAGTCTGCGAACGCCCGCCGTCGTTCTGCGTCGCTGGATTTCTGGGTCGCGAGCTCCGACGTCAGTCCAGTGACGCAGGAAATCGCAGAGGGCATAACTTCGTCGCTGGCCTGTTCGGGGTCACCGCGGACCAGCACTTTGATTGTCGGCGGCGTCTCGGCGATGGCTCCATAGACTTTCGCAGGGACCGGAAACGACTTGAGTTCCGCTTCGATTTCGGCACGTCGAGCGACCAGACGTGTTTGTTCTGCCTTTTCTTCCTCGGACAGGACTGGAGGCTGAGCAGGGATCAACCATGGATCAGCGAAACAGATCTGATCATGACCGATCCCGTTTCCACCATCGGTCGACATCAGCGTCAGGAACCTCGCGGTGGATGGCAATGGAACCTCAACCGAAATCCCGCCGTCGTCGCGACCGATATTCTTCCGGTCCCCCTTCAGTTCACCATCGACATAGATGTAATAGCTGGCACCCGCTCGTGGTGTCTGGCCAAAGTAACCAGCAGTGGCGGTGAATCTCATTTCAGCAGGTGCACCTGCTTCGCGAAGAGCGGCCAGGTCAAACGTGATCGCGACATTTGCATGCAGGGACAACAGCGTATGCCCCTCAGCGGCATAATCGACACCATCGAGCTTTGTCGAGAATTGCGAATTGACCGGACCGTTTCGAATCGCGTCCCAGACGTGCCCTGACGTGCGAGGTGCCTTCGGAATCTTGAGCCCAGTGGATGTGATCTGGGTCCCATCGGGGGAAAGGTCGGGAATGACAACGCCGTCAACAAACTTCACCGTCGATCGTGCAAAAACGTTCGGTTTAGCCCCTTCCAGAATGCCCCGCTTTGACACTTGAGGATTCCCGGTCACAGGATCAATCCCATCACCCGGTTTGCCCGTCCCCAGTCCATCACCACCGCCCACAATATCCGCCAGATCACGATGGCGACCTGTCTGGCGGGCCTGTTTCAGCCGGATATTCTGCAGTTCGGCATTGAGTCTCTGTTTACGTTCAGCCAGTTCGCGCGTTTCGCTTGCACTGACATCGCGATCGCCGCGTTTGACTCCTGCGAACACCGCCCACAGACCATAGTATTCACGCTGCGAAATGGGATCGAGCTTGTGATCGTGGCAGCGGGCACAGTTGATTGTTACGCCACAGCAGGCGGTCATGACCTGGGTCACCATGTCATCTAGATCGTCTGCTCGGGCTAATCGCTTCAGCACGGGACTGGGTGTTTCTGCCTGGCCGACAAAGTCCCATGGGCCTGCCGCCAGAAAGCCTGCGGCGACGACCGCCTCAGGATCATCTGGACGCAAGACATCGCCTGCTACCTGATCTCGCAAAAACTGGTCATAAGGCATGTCGGAATTGATTGCTCGAATCACCCAGTCTCGATAGCGCCAGGCATTGTCACGCCGCTGATCGCGTTCAAAGCCGTGAGTATCTGCGTAGTGCGCGATATCCAGCCAGTGTCGCGCCCAGCG
>CAIWEX010000281.1 GCA_903911795.1 uncultured Schlesneria sp. | reverse complement strand
TGACTCTTGGGATCCACAGAAACTTTGCAGTCGAGCATCCGCGAGGAACGCTGGTTTCTGGTTCGAATGGCATTCTTGTTTGTACTTGGGATTGCACTGTACGTGGGTGCAATCGTCCTGAAGTCTCATTTCGCCTCTGAGAACAATTATCCGCGAGTGCAACTTTCTGACGGAACGTGGCTGGTCTGTAGGGCAGTGACGATCGGAAAAAAACACGATCTGGTTTTTCCGATAGCGCTGGGCGAGCAGATTATGCGTCGAAAGCGAGGCGATACGGAAACCGTCTCGACGTCTAAGCAAGAAATGGTGATCTGGTTGACTCACGAAAATGATCAGAACGAATTCTACGACCTCAATTGGTTCAAGCGGTGTGAACTGACGCTCGCAGACGATTCGCCTGTCCAGCCGAATCACTATCACTTGAAACGCGACCAAGGGATGCATGGAACGTCAGGTGGAGGTTACAGTGAGGCCAAACCGTTTGGATCGATCACGACAAAATCCGGTCGCAGTTATGTGATTTGTGAGTTTCCAGTCCCGCGTTCGAATGCAGGGCGGATGCAACTCGATATCTTTGACGGAGCCGACCAACTTGTCGCTCGATTTCCTCTCCCTTACCCCGACAATTCGAACGACGTGCCGAATGACTGGGTTCCAGATCCGCTGCCGACGACTCATTCGGACGGCAATCTCAGTGTGACACTGAAGGGAGTGACGTTTCCGCGTCACGAGAAACAGCGGGGATTAACGGTGATTCCTCAATTGGAATTCCTGCATGATGGCCAGCCGTCGGAAACCTGGAACGCGCAACAGGAACTTTTGGATCAAATCGGCAACTCGTGTTACTCCTGGGAGTGCAATCTGTCACCGCGAGAGCCTGCCTGGAAACTGCGGCTGACTCTGAGTCAGAATCCAGCGGGTCGATTCCTTCCCGAGGAAACCAAGACGCTTGATCCAATGCCAGTGGAACTCGCTGGTCAAGCTTCGTTGCCAACGGCGATGAATCATACCGTGAATGGCGTCGCGCTTTCGATTCTTGGTCTGGCGGGTCCGGGTCCGGTCAACTTCACGCTGCCAGGGACGGGGACTCAAGTGATTTCCAAAACCTTCCGGCCAGGAGAACGAAGCTCAGGAATGTCGTCTCAATGTAATGGCACCAGTTGCAAGATCGAACTTTCCAGCGGCCAGCCTTTCCTGGTGACGAACTCCCCCGTGGGTCCGGATCACTCCATTCAACTCGTGATTCGCGATCAAGCTGGCGAAGTCCTCGAGCAGCGTGGAAGTACCAGCGCCCAGGGAGTGTCGTTCTGGTTCTTTGAACCGAAGCCAACGTCAACATCGATCCAGTTGCAGATCATCGTCCAGAAGTTTCGGCGAGTGGAATTCCTGCTTGCACCTCCACCAAAGACCGAGAAAAGTACGACATTTTAAACGACATCATAAGATTCCATTGATCAACATCTCAGGAGTACGACTGTGACTGAACCGACCCTTATGCAGAATCGTCGCCAATTCCTGACCTCAACTGCCGCGGCTGGTGCCGGGTTGATGTCGTACTCTCTGGCACATGCAGAGGACAATGCCGCTGCGAATGCTGCCGATGTCGCGTTCTTTCTGGTCAGCGATACGCATTTCCTGGCCAATAAGGAACAGCCGAACGTACTGGACGAAAAATCCATCACCACCTGTCGATCACTGGTTGACACACTCAATAAACTGCCGGGGACGGCAATCCCCTCTGAAGCGGGTGGCGGTGTCGTGGCTCAACCACGTGGTGTCATCCACGGTGGTGA
>CAIWEX010000280.1 GCA_903911795.1 uncultured Schlesneria sp. | reverse complement strand
TTCTACCGCGACTCCTGGCAGAAGCTTCCAGATTTCGATGCCCTCAAACCAGAAACTGTCGCCAAGCTCGAACGGCCCTACTTTGACATCTCCCCTGCAACACGAGAATTCTCGTTCGGGTTCGTTTTCGTCGGGACGTTGAAAGTCCCCGCCGATGGGGAATATACGTTCATCGTCGATTCTGACGATGGATCACGGCTGATCGTCGATGGCAAGGAACTGCTGGTTTACGACGGGATTCATGGGACGGGTAAGCCACAACTCGCCAAGGCCAAGTTGAAGCAAGGTCGAGTTCCGATCCGTGTCGATTACTTTCAGGGGCCGACAGGGGCCAAAGAATTGATCGTCAAATGGTCGGGGCCTGGATTCGAACAACGATACCTTTCTGCCGTGACGGAAGATGGCATCAAGCTGGCCGACGTGCGAGGCAAACGTCGTGACTTCGTGGCCCTGATGAAGACGCAGGGCCCGACTGTCCTGGGTGGTGAGCGCCACAAGGAATACACGAAACTGCTCGCGGAATTGGAAGAATTGAAACGGTTCAAGCCCCCGGCCAGTTTCGCCCTGTGCGTGACCGAGACCGGAGCCAAGCCCGGTGACACCTTTATCCTGAAACGAGGCAATCCGCAGTCGCAGGGTGAAAAGGTCATTCCCGCGTTTCTGTCGCCACTCGGCGGCGGCAAAGCAACGATTCCAGAACGACCAGCCGATGCGAAGACCTCCGGACGGCGACTGGTTCTCGCCAATTGGATCGCCTCGCCGGAAAATCGACTGACGTCACGCGTGATGGTCAACCGGATCTGGCAGCACCACTTCGGACGGGGGATCGTCCGTTCGCCGAATAATTTCGGTCTGCTGGGTGATGCCCCCACGCACCCCGAATTGCTCGACTGGCTCGCCAATACATTTGTCCAGGGTGGCTGGCGGATCAAGTCGCTCCACAAGCTGATCCTGATGTCCAGTACCTACCGGATGTCCGCACAAAACAACCCGGTAGCTCACGTCAAAGATCCGTTGAACAATCTGATGTGGCGATTCGATATGCGGCGTCTGAGTGCCGAGGAAGTCCGTGATTCCGTACTGGCAGTCGACGGTCGGTTGAATACGACAATGTACGGTCCCGGAATCTATCCCGAGATCTCTGACGAAGTGAAGGCCGGCCAATCGAACCCCGGTTCCGGTTGGGGTAAGTCATCTCCGGAAGAACAGGCACGTCGCAGCATCTATGTCCACGTGAAGCGATCACTCGTTCTGCCAATCCTGTCGGACTTCGATTTCGCAGATACCGACAGCAGTTGTGCGGCCCGCTTTGTAACGACACAGCCGACGCAGGCCCTGGCGATGCTGAACAGTAAATTCCTGAATGATCAAGCGGCGGAATTCGCGAAGCGATTGAAGAAAGAAGCGGGCAATGATGTTCGACAGCAAGTGACCCAAGGCTTCCGTCTGGTCTTGTGCCGAGACCCGGAAGCAGCTCTTGTCGATCGCGGTGTTGCATTGATCGAGACGATGCAGAAGAAGCACGGAAAATCGGCCGACCAGGCCTTGGACCAGTTCTGCCTGATGGCACTCAACCTGAACGAATTCATGTACCTCGATTGAGTGTTTGACGAATCCCAGATTGATGGAAACACGTCTCCAGCCAACGTCAGCCTGAACGACACAACCAAGAACATAAGCGTGTCTCGACGACACTTTTCATTAACGGAGAACATCATGAATCCAGCCAACTTCTGTGGTCGTACTCGCCGTGAATTTCTCTGGCAGGCCGGGGGTGGGTTTGCCGGAACGGCACTGACCGGACTGCTGCAGCGCGATGGATTTTTCGGAGCCAATGCCAGTGCTGCCGAGGCAACGCCTCATCAGAATCCGCTCGCGCCCAAGGAACCTCATTTTGCCCCCAAGGCCAAAAGCGTCATTTTCCTCTTCATGTATGGCGGCCCCAGCCACATTGATACGTTTGACTATAAACCCGCCATGAAGGGGCGCGACAATCAGACGGTTGAAGTCAAAACGTTCGGACGAGGCGGGCACAAGAACCAGGGCCGCATCGTTGAACCTCGCTGGAACTTCAAACAGTATGGCAAGTCTGGCAAATGGGTCAGCGACCTGTTCCCACATCTGGCCACCTGCGTCGATGACATTGCCTTTTTGCATTCCATGACTGCGGATTCGCCGATTCACGGTTCCGCAATGCTGATGATGAATTCCGGTAAGATCCTGTCGGGCAGTCCCTGCCTCGGTTCCTGGGTCAACTACGGGCTCGGAAGCGTCAATGAAAATCTACCTGGCTTCGTCGTGATGCTCGATCCGACAGGCGGACCAATCAGCGGTGCCAAGAACTGGTCGAGTGGTTATATGCCTGCGACCTATCAGGGAACAATCTTCCGGTCGAAAGGGGCACCGATTATCGATTTGAATACCCCCGAAGGTACCACACGTGCGATGCAGCGCGAACTGCTCGACGCCCTGCGCGATGCAAATACACAGCATCTGGCAGCCCGTGCCGAGAACACCGATCTGGCAGCGCGAATCAACAGCTATGAGCTCGCATTCAAGATGCAGCAGCATGCTCCTGAGGCTGTCGATCTGTCTCAAGAAACCGAAGCAACACAAAAGCTCTACGGCCTCGATAACCCTCGCACTCTCGACTTCGGCAAGCGCTGCCTGCTGGCTCGACGACTGGTGGAACGCGGTGTCCGGTTCATTCAATTGTATTCCGGCGGCAACCACAACGATGCCAATTGGGATGCTCACGGCGACCTGGAAAAGAACCACAATTACCACGCTGGAAATACCGACCAGCCAATCGCAGCACTGCTGAAAGATCTGAAACAGCGCGACATGCTCAAGGATACTCTCGTGGTCTGGGGTGGTGAATTCGGCAGACAACCGACAGCGGAATACGCAGCCGGAACGGGACGAGATCATAACGCGTACGGTTTCACGATGTGGATGGCAGGGGGTGGGATCAAGGGTGGCACCAGCGTGGGTACAACCGACGAACTCGGTGCCGCCGCTGTCGATTCACCATTCCATGTCAAGTACCTGCACGCGACGGCACTGCACCAGATGGGACTCGATCCCAACAAGCTGGCCTACTTCCACGGCGGGCTGGACCAGAAACTGGTCGGAGTCGAACACGTTGAGCCAATTCGAGCAATTATCTGACCCCGATGAGCCGTCACTTCATTGCACGGCTCGCTCATACCGACGCAATCAACTCTTCCACCGCTGCACCGACATCTGCCGTTTTTGACTTGCCACCGAGATCTGGCGTGCGTGGGCCGCCAGATCTCAAGAGTTCGGCGACAGCACGATGGATTGCCTGCGATGCCGGGGCGTCTCCCAGATGCTCAAGCATCATCGCGGCTGACAGAATGGCGGCTAGTGGATTGGCGATTCCCAGACCAGTGATGTCCGGGGCGGAACCGTGAACAGGTTCAAACAGGCTGGGATGCTTTCCAGAAGGATCGATGTTCGCGCTGGAAGCCAGGCCCATGCTTCCGACGATGATGGCAGACAGGTCGGTCAAGATGTCGCCAAACAGGTTACTGGCGACGACGACATCAAAGCTTTCGGGACGACGCACAAATTCCATGACGGCGCGATCAACCAGCAGGGACTCGGTTTCAATCTGCGGGTATTCCTGTGCGACAGCCGCGAAGACTTCATCCCATAGCACCATCCCGTATCCTTGGGCATTGCTCTTGGTAATGGATGCGACTCGGTGTCTGGGTCGAGTGACCGCTTTTTCGAAGGCTGCACGGATGATGCGTTCGCAACCGCGACGTGTGAACACCGAGGTCTGGATGGCGACGTCATGGTCTGAGCCCTGATAGACTCGTCCACCCACGTTGGCATATTCACCTTCCGTGTTTTCGCGGAAGACGAGCATGTCGATCGATCCTGGCGTCTTGTTGCGCAGCGGACTTTCGACACCGTCGTACAGGTAGGCAGGCCGCAAACAAACGCACTGGTCGAACCGCCGCCGAATCGGCAAGAGCAGTCCATTCAGCGTGATGTGGTCCTGCACTTTCGGGTGGCCAACAGCTCCCAGGAGCATCGCATCAAATTTAGCGAGGTCATCGAGAAAATCGGGCGGAGCCATTCGTCCGTGCGCAAAGTAGTAATCGGTTCCCCAGGGAAACTCCGTCCACGCAATACTGGAACCCGACCGTCCCACGGCGGCATCGGCGGCACGCATCGCTTCCCGCGTCACTTCAGGCCCGATTCCGTCTCCGGCAATCACTGCAATCCGAAACTGCGACATCATCGATCCTCGGTGTTGAATTTGTGGCAGTCGGATCTAACCGCATTCACCTGACACCGTCAACTGAGAATCCGTGGACTCCGGTCTCGCCACTGGCGGTTCGAATCGTTCACAGACATAATCATCAGACGATCCGTCTGGACGATTATCGTCGATTCTGCAAATGAGGTTACCTGATGAATGTGCTGCTTTTTCTCGCGGCCTCGTTGTGGATATCCCTGATTTCCACTTCTACCTTTGCAGATGATGCTGAACCGGCTGGGCCCACTATCGAGCCGATTGAATTTGTATCTGCCGCACCGGCGCAAACCGACCGTGCTAATCGAGCGTTACCAGCGATCCCTTCAACACCGTGGGGATTTGCGGTCTTCTCGCCCGACAGCAAGATGGTCGCGACCGTCGTACAACCCGATGATGATGAGCTGAAAGGTGACATCGTTGTCTGGGACGTCCCTGCGGCCAAAGTTCGTTGCAAGTACGCGCAACCAAGTCGGATCGCGGCAGTCGCTTTTTCACCCGATGGAACATTACTGGCGATCGGACCGCATGGACCTCAGCCAGGTGTCACGTTGATTGATACAACATCGGGCGAAGTTCGTCAGACGTTGCCTGGTCCGGCAATGCGAACGAACTGTCTCGCATGGTCCGCTGATGGCTCTCGCCTCGCCCTGGGGAGCAGTAGCGACAAGTCTGTCCGTGAATGGAATGTCACCAGGAAGCGATTCGTCAAAGCGCATGAAGTCGAGTTAACGCAGATCCTCGCAGTGGCGATTGCTGACGACAATAAACTGCTTGCGGCAGGTTTCGTCTCGCGCGAGAAGACTCAGATCCTGGTATTGGATGTTACCACTGGAAAGGTGATTCAAACATTGGCTGGTCACAAAGAAGCGATCGACGCGGCGCAGTTTAATGCGAAAGCAACGCAGATCGCCTCCGTCGGCTGGGATGCGTCGGTTCGTATCTGGGAAGTCGCAACGGGGAATCCTCTCGCAGAACTGAAAGGTCACAAGCGGGGGATCACTTCCGTTTCGTTGTCAAACGACGGTAAACGACTGGTTTCGGCCAATCCTCGGGAATTCAAACTTTGGGATGGCGACAAGAAGGAACTGCTCGCTGATCTGGGAGGCGAGAACAGCGGTGCCCGGCTGGTCACAATGTCGCCGGACGGAAAACAAGTCATTTCCATCAGTCGCGAAGGAAATGCGCAACTCTGGGATGTGGAAAAGAAGTCATCCGTAGCGACGCTGGACCTCAGCATCACTCCGGTCGCGAAACCAGAACCAGGCAGCAGCAACGAGAAGCCTGCTGCTGCGATTGTGGCAGACGCAGCAGAATCAGAAGCAATTCAAGCACTGGCATATTCGCGAGACGGAAAATGGCTCGCCATCGCACGCGAGGACGGGCGTATCTCGCAGCGTACTGCGGTCGATGGCAAGGTCCATCGTGACATCGCTGCGTTTGAAGATGTCGCGGCAAGCGTCGCCTTCAGTCCTGACAGCAAACTGCTCGCGTCTGGCAGCTTCGAAAAACTGATCAAGATCTGGAATGTCGAAAGTGGTGAACTGGTCGCTCAACTCTCTGGACATGGGAACTGGGTCTTCGCGGTTGCCTTTTCACCCGATAGCAAAATGCTCGCTTCGGCCAGTTACGACAAGACTGTCAAGATATGGAGCCTCGACTGCAAGGAACTCGCGACCTTAAACGGTCACACAGCGGGAGTCCGAGCTGTCGCATTCCTGCCGGATGGAAAACACCTGATTTCGGGAAGCAGTGATCGAACGGCCATCGTCTGGAACGTGGAGACGCGCCAACAGGTGACGACACTCAAAGGCCACACAGCCGCTGTCCGAGACATTGCCTGCTCGCCGGACGGTACCACCGTTGCCACGGCCAGTGAGGACTCCACGATCAAACTCTGGAAGACAACGGACTGGACGGAACGCGCCGTTGCCAAGGGAGCTGATGGAGTGATGTTCTGGTGCGTCGCCTTCTCACCACAGGGGCGTACTCTGGCGGGCGGAACATTTGATGGAAATGTCAAACTGTTTGATCCCAGCGATGGGAAGGAACGCTCAACCCTCACGGGCCCGACCGATGCCATTACGTCGGTGACGTTTGCCCCTGATTGTCATGAAATCATCGCGGGGAGTGTGGATAAGTCGTATCGCCGCTGGAAGGCTCGGCAGACAGGAACGCCTGCCATTGCTTCGGCGACAACCACAGTTGAAACAAAGCCAACCGTACTGAAGACGGCCGAGGCGGTGACCGCACTGAAAGCGATCACTCTTCAGATTGAACTTCCCGTTCTTTCTTTCGACTTGGACAAGTCTGGCAAGCTGCTCGCCATTGGGACGGGTGGTTATCGGGCTGCTGGAGACCTGCAACTCTGGGATCTCACCAAGCAGACTCGCAAATGGAAAGGAGCTGAGTTCAAGTTTGGTTTACCCGCCGTGGCTTTCTCGTCGAATGACCAGATCGTTGTCGGCAACTTCACCGATAACTTTCTGCGACTCTACAATGTCACCAATGGCGAAAAGGTGAAAGAACTACGAGGTCACCGTTCCAAGGTTCATGGGATCGCCTTCGCACCCAACGGCAAGACCTTTGCCACGGCCTCACTCGATCGCGACATCAAACTCTGGGACACCACGACGAATCGTGAAGTCAAGACGTTTGTCGGTCATAAGGATTTTGCATTCACCGTGGAATTCTCCCCGGATGGGAAACAACTGTTAAGTGCCAGTGCCGACCAGACCGTGCGGCTCTGGAATGTCGAGACTGGAAAGGAAGTACGGCAACTGATCGGACATGGCGGTATGGTTCAGCAGGCGACGTTTTCTCGTGACGGACTTTATGTCGCCACCGCCAGCGCCGATGGAACCGGTCGGATCTACGAAGCAGCAACCGGAGACTATTTGTTTACCCTGCGAGGGCACCGCAATAAACTGGAAACTGTGGCGTTCGCTCCCCATGGAAAACTGATTGCAACAGGATCGAGTGATCGAACAATCCGGATTTGGGACGCCACTTGCGGGACAGAACTCATGAAACTGAATCAGGAAGGGATCGTTCGAGTCGTCCGGTTCACTCCAGATGGCAAGCAATTGATCTCGGGCGGCGACGATAAGACCGTGAAGATCTGGGAAGTGACGGGAATTGGACGCAAGTGAAGTCAAAACCACGGTACCCGCAAGTCAGACCTTTTTGTGGCTAGCGGCTGCATTCCAGCCGCCTTGATGCAGAGAGACCACGTTGCCAGTCACGATGGTCCTCGATAGACTCGCCCGTCAGTTCTTACACGAAAGTCGCGAGACGACAGTCTGTCTTCGGACTGGCTCTTGCCTGCAATTCATCTGCCGAAAAACACCCTGAAGGATCAACACTGTGGACTTGAGTTTGTTGCGATCTCGCTTGCTGTTGACGATGGTTGGGTTTGTGTTGGCCGGGAATCCTGGGTTTGCTCAAGAACCTTCTCCAAAAGGAGAGCTATTCAAGTTCACGTTTGAACAAAGCAAGATCTTTCCAGGGACCACCCGCGAAGTGACGGTCTATGTGCCTCGCCAGTACGACCCCGCCAAACCTGCCTGTCTGCACGTCAATCAGGACGGAGTGCAGTTCAACGCTCCCACCGTGTTTGATGCACTGATTCACTCGAAGGAAATGCCGATCACCATCGGCGTGTTCATCACACCGGGGGTCGTCAAAGCGACATCTGATCAGGCGCTGCCCCGGTTTAACCGCAGCTTTGAATACGATGGCCTGGGGGATGCCTATGCCAGATTTCTGCTGGACGAACTGCTGCCGTTTGTCGAAACAAAAACAACCGCCGATGGACGTGCGATTCGATTGTCCAAAGATGGAAATGATCGAGCGATCGCCGGGTCGAGCAGTGGGGCCATTTGTGCATTTACGGTCGCCTGGGAGCGCCCCGATTCTTTTCGTCGCGTCTTTAGCGCGATCGGAACCTACGTCGGCCTGCGAGGTGGTCAGAACTACTCGACTCTGATTCGAAAGTACGAGCCGAAGCCATTGAGAATCTATCTGGAAGACGGCAGTAAGGATCAAAATATTTACGGTGGTGACTGGTGGATTGCCAACCTGGCAATGGAACGATCACTGGCGTTCGCCGGATACGAAGTGACCCATAACTGGGGTGAAGGGGGACACAGCAATCAGCACGCGACAGAGCTGTTTCCCGACGCCATGCGATGGCTTTGGAAGGATTGGCCGAAGCCAATCAGCGTCGGCAAAGGATCTCCTCAGATCCAGGACATCCTGATTCCCGGCGAAGACTGGAAACTGGTCGGTGAAGGCTACAAGTTCACCGAAGGCCCGTCCGTGAACGCCAAGGGCGAAGTCTTCTATAACGATGTCGGAGCCAGCAAGACGTATAAGCTGGGACTCGATGGCAAAGTGACAGAATTTCTGGCGGATTCGCAGCGTGGCGATGGTCAGGCATTCGGACCCGATGGTCGACTGTACGCAAATGCCGGTGCAACCTCACAGGTTCTGGCCTGGGACGCCGAAGGGAAGTCGACCGTCATTGCCGATGGATTCAAGGGGAATGACCTGGTCGTTCGGCACGATGGCAGCCTGTTCGCCACGGCCCCGTTTGCTCCGCCAGACAGCAAGGTCTGGTACATCTCGCCCAAGGGAGAAAAGAAGATCGTCGACGAAGGACTGAAGTTCGCCAACGGGCTGTGCTGTTCGCCCGATCAGTCACTGCTGTATGTTGCTGATAGTAGGACGCACTGGGTCTACAGCTACCAGATTCAGCCGGACGGCTCGCTGGCTCACAAGCAAAAATATTTCCATCTGCATGAGCCCGATACTGCCGAAGATTCTGGTCCAGATGGCATTCGTACCGATCGCGATGGGCGGGTCTGGGTGGCAACCCGAATGGGATTACAGGTCTGCGATCAACCAGGTCGCGTGAATTGCATCATTCCGACTCCTAACGGGAAGGTGTCGAACTTGACATTTGGCGGCCCGAATTTTGATCTGCTGGTTTGTACGTGTGGTGATCGAGTCTACACACGCAAGGTTAAAGTCAAAGGGGCCAACGGCTGGGACGCACCCCATAAACCCGGCAATCCTCGGCTGTAGGCTCTTTTCTGCCCAGCGTAAACCAATCCGGAAAGCGGTGCTGATGCCGCCGGGAAAATCCGTATCGGATTTTCCCGGCGGCATCTTCTTTTTGCCAATCAATGCCTCTCTTCGATGGTGTTGCCTCAATCGTTCGCTGAGTGCTCCGACCCGGGCTCTCCAGGCGAGGTACGACCTCGAAATACATTCAGCCTGACAAGATCGGAATTGCGTCATACCCGGCGCAGCCGCTGCAATCGCTACCATCGCAACAGTCTTCGTATTCCCAGGCGCGGTTGTATCTTTGCAACGTCAAAGCATGACCTATGTTTACGGCGGACAGCGCGGACAGTGTGTTCGCGCCGAACTGGAGTCGCACGGTACTGGTATTCAAACTACTGCGTTCACAGGAATCTATGGCAGATCTCTTGTGGTACGCGGATGGTACGAATGCAAAATCCGGCTGACCCCAGGCCTTTAGACAAGGTCTGTTTGGATGACTACTTCGACGCTCGTGACAAGCTCGCACTTGTCCATGCACCGAACAAGCGCGGAGACTCAGGAATTAAAACTGAGGATGCTCCCGGCATCGTCACGGGCCACTGCACTTTCCGAATGGCGACTGCTGGAAGTCGAACTCTCGAACACACGCTTGACCTGCTCATCACTCTGGACAGAAATCTGGCTGAATCATTACGGCGCGATTGTCCCCCATCAATTTGCCATCGCATCTCGAGGGGGATTGACCTGTGGAATTGCCTTGCTGACACAGGGAGTTGATCAGCACACAGGGCCGATTGCGCTCAAGACCTGGCATGTCGGAACGGCCGGGGAACCTGAGCCCGATTCCGTTTTTGTCGAATATAACTCCCTGCTCGCCCGCCCGGACGATCAGGTCGACTTTGGTTGCGCACTTTGGAACTGGGTCCGCGAACAGACGAACTGCGACGAGTTTCGACTGGATGGATTTGATCCTTTGTCAATCCAATGGATGCTGGATCGCCATCCGCAGATATCGGTCGAACGAAAGTCGTCGCGATTCTTTGATCTCACGGTCGCACGCGAAGCTGATGTTGAGCCGATCTCGCTACTCGGATCACAGACGCGGGCGAATATCCGCAAGTCGCTTCGACAACTCGGAAACCCGACCGGGGAATGGGCCGACACTCCCCAGCGTGCGGAAGAGATGTTTCATCATATGGTGGAGTTGCACCAGGCGCGCTGGAACGCTGTTGGCCTCCCCGGAGTTTATTCCAGCCGGCGGTTCCGCGACTTCCATCTCGAATTACTCCATCGAGCTGTACCTCTCGGTATGACTTCGATGTTTGGCGTCAAATCGTCCAGCCAGGTCATCGGTTATTGCCACGTCATGATCGATCTCCATCGAGTCCTGATTTATCAGTATGGACGGAATGTTTCCATCGAGAAGGCGAGTCCGGGGATAATCATCGATTACCTGTGCATCGCCGAAGCACTACGTCGTGGATACAGCGCCGTCGACTTCCTGGCCGGTGAATCAGAACACAAACGCCGATTGACCACGAATCGGGCCGAGTTGGCCTGGGTCGTCTGGCAACGTCGCAATATCAAGAACGCCGCTATCAATGCAGTCCGCAACATTAAACGAATCGGGCTGAACCTGCTGAGCACCAACTTTGCCCCACGTCGGCCACTGACGACCGATCAAGTTCAATCTCCAAAAGAAGAAGGGTGATTTCCAAGATGAGTCTCGCTGAAATCACCACCGACGTCCTGCCAACAGCTGCTGCGAGCCGCCGTCGGCTGCGCGTCTGTCATGTCAGTTTGACACTGAAAACAGGTGGGCTGGAACGACTGCTCGCCGACATTGCCCGGCACCATGACGAAGGATGTACTCCTGAATTCCTGGCCCTGACCGAAGTCGGCCGATTTGCCGAGATCATCCGCGACGCTGGTTGTACCGTACATCGCCTGAATCCCTCGGGACGATTCGGGCAACTGAAACAAATGGTCCAGTTGTTTCGACGCGGTCAGTACGATGTGGTCCACACGCATAACACGTATCCGCATCTGTACGCAAGCATCGCAGCCAGACTGGCTGGTGTCCCAGTTGTCGTCAACACGCGGCACGGACAACGGGCCGGGCACGGTTGGAAATCGCGAACACAATTCCGCTGGGCCAGTCATCTGGTCAACCGGATCATCGCGGTCTCAGACGATGCCGCTCGGCTATGCGTTAATGCTGATGGCGTGAAGCCTCGCAAGGTAATCCGGATCTGGAATGGAATCGACATTGATGACTTCCAGTTCACCGGGCCCGTCACATCGCCGGTTGCGATTTCCGTCGCACGCCTTTCCGCCGAAAAAGATTTCCAATCGCTGCTCCAGGCGATGGCGATCGCTGTTCGTGAAGTTCCTGACTTGAAATTGAAACTCGTGGGTGACGGTCCTGAACGATTGCGACTGGAACAACTGACAGACGAGCTTAAGCTGCGCGATCACGTTGAGTTTCTCGGTGAACGAAAAGACGTACCGGAACTGCTCTCTCAAGCGGGTTTCTTTGTGACCGCGTCGCTGACCGAAGGAATCTCGCTAACACTTCTGGAAGCGATGGCTGTCGGATTGCCGGTCGTCGCGACAAGTGTTGGGGGAAATTCCGAGATTGTCGATCCTGCACTGACCGGTCGACTGGTTCCGCCGGCCGATCCAAAACAATTGGCGGCCGCAATAGTCGCAATGTGCCATGAGAAAGCCCAATGGCCAGAGATGGGCAAGGCGGGACGTAAGCGTGTCGAAGAGCATTTCGAAGTTCGACGGATGGTATCGGACTACGAAGACTTGTATCGGCAACTGTTGAAAGACGTTTCCCGCATTTCGAAATCGTAAACGAAGTCAATGCTTGAAGGTTGCAGCATGTACGGACAACTTTATCGACATCTTCTGCTCCCGCTGTTTGACGGTGTGGTCAAAGGGCGTCGCACGATGTCTCTTTGGCGTGATGCTGAAGAGAGCCAGTGGTGGTCGCGTGAACGGCTGGAAGGTTTGCAGTTGGAATCACTGCAGGGACTGCTTCAGCATGCGCACAAGACCTGTTCGTATTACGCGGAAGACTGGAATGCCCGCGGGCTGGATGTCTCTCAAGTCAAAACACTCGCAGACTTCTCGGCCTGGCCGTTGTTGACCCGCGATGTGATTCGACGTCATCGTTTGAAGATGCGGACGACGGCTGAAGTGAAACGAATGACCAAGGCAACCGGCGGTTCCAGCGGCGAACCATTGCAGTTCGACCTCGATAGCGGCAGCAATGACCGTCGCACGGCGATGACGTATCGCGGGTACGGTTGGGCCGGGGCTGCTCCAGGAACAAAACAGCTCTACATCTGGGGAACTGCAGTCGGAAAAGTTCCCGGCTGGAAGCGTTTGAAGATGGACCTGCATCACCGGTTCGATCGGCATCTGATCCTGAGTTGCTTCGAATTCACCCCTGAACGGATGCGACAACATTTCGAACGGATGAACCGCTATCGGGCGGACGTGATCGTGGCGTATACCAACCCGCTCTATGAATTCGCCAGATTTTTGAAGCGAGAATCGCTGAAACCTGTAAGACCGAACGCGATCGTCGTCGGGGCAGAAAAGCTGCACGACTTTCAGCGCGAAGTGATCGAAGAAGTCTTCGGGGCACCCATTTTCGAAACCTATGGATCACGCGAGTTCATGCTGATCGGTGCGGAATGCGAACACCACACCGGACTGCATCTGAGCATGGAAAATCTGCTGGTTGAGATCCTGAACGACGATGGTTCCCCCACGCCACATGGTGAGGAAGGAAATGTTGTCATCACGGACTTGTTCAATTACGGCATGCCATTCATCCGTTATGTGAACGGCGATCGGGCTGTCGCCGGGTTTGACATGTGTCCGTGTGGTCGTGGTCTGCCATTGCTGAAGAAGGTCGTCGGTCGACAACTGGATACGCTCGAAACTCCAGACGGTCGCAAGATTCCCGGTGAATTCTTTCCACACCTGATCAAGGAATTCCCTGCGATCCGCCGGTTCCAGATCGTTCAGGAAAAACTGGAATTGATCACGTTGAAACTGGTCGTCGATGGGGGGCTGACTCTCGCCGAACGCGAACAACTGCTGGGTGAAGTCCGTAAATGTACCGGAACACAGGTCGACATTCGTCTGCAGATGGTTGACGACATCCCGTTGACCAATGCCGGCAAGCTGAAAGTTGTCGTCCACGCCGTTTGATCAAAGCGACATTGGTGGCACACCACCGAGACTCTGCATGACAGGTCGACCGATGAGTGAACTTTTCGACACACCACGAAAGCCGGAATCCCCACCCGTGACAAATGGTCCGGTCGTGGTACCGATTGACGAAGCAGTGTCACAACATCTGTCTCAGGTGTACTGGGACTGGCGAGCCGCGTTTGACCACGATCTGCAGGCAAGTCCGTTTCAGCATGCTGACTTCGTTCTGTCCGAGCTTGCCACAGGACGAACCGCGTCGCGTCTGGATGCGGTATTGGTTCGCGAAGGGACGGACAAAGGCCCCAGTGCGTTTGGTATTCTGGTGCCGAAGACGATTCGAACATCACAGGCAGGCGGAATCGGTCCGGGATGGGCATTGCAAGGTCTGCGATTGGCTGGTGGGCGGTTCCTTGGCAAAGATGGCTCATGGCAACTGCAGTACCGGATGCTGCAATGTGCCGTGCGACATGCCATCAACGTCGGGGCCGATTTTCTACTCATCGAAGATCTGGATGAAACGTCATTGTTGTTTCAAACGGTCCAGGATCGAGTGGCTCACGGCTGCCAGGTCTTTGCGACTCACGACTTTCAACCACGGCGCTATATCGATTTTCCGGCCACCGAAGCAGAGTACTGGAGTTCGTTCTCCAGTCGCAGTCTGAGCAAGTTTCGTCGCAATCTGAAGAAGTTCGGAGAGACGCGACTGGAACGAGTGACCGAGATTGAACAGATCCCCGACTTCCTGCGGGCGGCACACGAGATTTCGCGCCAAAGCTGGCAGTCGCGGCAGTTCGGACTGCGCATTCGCAATGATGATGCAGAACTGCACCAGTTGTCGGTACTGGCTCATCACGGAATGCTGCGCAGCTATCTGTGGTGGATCGAAGGCAAGCCTGCGGCTTTCGCGATCTGTAATCAGAACGCAGGCTGTTTCCGCTATGAAGAGATTGCGTACTGTGCTGAGTTTGGCCAGTTCTCGCCCGGCCGAACGATGCTGCAACAAATCGTTGAAGACCTGCTTCGGCACAACTCGCCCAAGTCACTCGATTTCGGCGGTGGGGATGCAGAGTACAAGCAGCAGTTCGCCAATCGTGAATCACGTAGCGGAACGGTCTGGCTGGTCCCGCCCACCTGGCGCGCCAACTGGTCGCTCACCTATTTGAAGGCGTGTCGCAAAGTTCGATCAACCGTCCGCAACCTGATCAAGCAATCGGGCCTGGGGACACGAGCCCGCCAGTGGATTCGATCGACAGGCGCGACCGCTTCAACCACCCATGATACCGACGAAGCGACTGCAGCTTCACCAATATCAAAGCAATCATCGTCGACGCAATCTCGCATCGGAGAACTGCCATGAAAATCCTGTTTTATTCCTACGCGTATCCCAATCCGGTACAGACCGGACTGGGAACGTTCAATCGTACGATGATCGCCGGACTCTCTGCGGAACATGACGTTCGCGTACTCTCTCCTGTGTCGTTCGTCGAAGCATGGCGAGCACAACTGACAGGTCGGTTGCCGAGCGGATTGAACGATCCGCAGTTCTCTGCGGTTCCAAATGTTCCGGCAGAATATGTCACCCATTACTACACACCGAAGGTCTTACGGTCGCAGTACGGACGCTGGATGCGCTGGTCCGTCCAGAAGCGTTTTCATCAGACGATGAAAGAATTTCAGCCGGACCTCGTCCTTTCGTATTGGGCTCATCCCGACGGCGAAGTGGCGGTTCGGCTGGCACATCAACACGGGGTTCCTTCCGTTGTCATGGTCGGGGGAAGCGATGTGTTATTGCTAGGGCGAAGCGGAGGTCGCCAACAGAAGATTCTCGATGTGATGTACAACGCAGATGCCGTTGTGGCGGTGAGCGAACACATCGCTCGGACACTGGTGAACGATGGTGTTGATGCTCGTAAACTGCGAGTCATCCGTCGCGGAGTGGATCGTTCGGTGTTTGCTCCAGGCGAAAAAGCCATCTCGCGACGTGGACTAGGTATCCCCGAAAATCAGACAGTCCTTGTCTCCGTGGGCCGACTGGTCCCGGTAAAGGGCCACTGCCACCTGTTGCAGGCCTGTCGATTGCTGGCCGCACGTCAACTTCCGTTCCGTTGCTACCTGCTGGGTGGTGGCCCTTTGAAACTGGATTTGCAACGCCAGATCACTCAAATGGGATTGGGCGCATTCGTGGAAATGCGGGGACCGCAAACACAGAACCAGTTGGCGGAATGGTACCGCGCTGCGGATCTCACGGTCCTGCCGAGCCTGTCCGAAGGGGTCCCCAACGTCCTGATGGAATCGATCGCCTGTGGAACCTCGTTTGTCGCATCGGATGTGGGGGGAGTGAGCGAAATAGCCGATTCACGCTACGACCGGTTGGTCCCGGTCGCCAGCCCTGTCGCGCTGGCGGATGCCATTGAATGGCAACTGAAAGTTCGACGCACGAATCTTGCACCACGCCACTTCGAACCGCTGGCTCTGAAAGGGGCAGCAAACCGCCTGACACAGATTCTGAATGATGTTTGTGGAACTCCGGTCTCAGCCAAATGGTTCAGTTTTGGCAAACACGACCAGCCGTCAATGACCAGTACAACTCAACCTGTGGAATCCGCACGGAGTGTTCAGAATTCACTCCCGGCAGCTTCGACTGCGCTGACGCAGCCCGTGGAAGCAATCGCAGACGACACGACCAGCGACCCGCGATGGTGTGAGGATCTGGCACTCCCCACGACAAACTTTTTTGCGAGCGAACTGGGGCGAACAGGAGAAGAGTTCGTCCTCCCCAAACGCTGACAACCAATACCTTCGTACAGACCCCACCGGCTTGTCCGGGTGGTTAACAGGCCTGTGCACTACGTCGAAGCCAAACACCTTGATTGCGTAGTGTACAGGCCCGATCTCACTGACATCAGTCCGGTGTGCCCAATGAGATGACATGATGAGTTTCCTACGACAAATCTCGAAGCGACTCCTGACAGCGTGCCTGCCGCCTGAGCGGTTGTTGACGCGCGGAGGAAGATCTGCTGCACACGAGCGGCCCAGACTGGCTTTGACATTCGATGATGGCCCACACCCGATTCACACTCCTCAACTGCTGGATGTGCTTCGCTCAGCGCACGTCTGCGCAACGTTCTTTGTTGTTGGGAAAGATGCGGAACAGCATCCTGATCTGATTCGAAGAATCGTTAAAGAAGGTCATGAACTCGGGAATCATACGTGGTCACACAGCGAACCGTCACAGACATCACCGCAACATTTCCTTGAGGAAACTCGACGGACAGATTCGTTGCTGCAAGAGCTGACGGGAACGATTCCGACCGCCATGCGACCTCCTAAAGGGGAATTGAACTGGACGAAGCTGACAGGTCTATGGCGTCAACAGAAGACTGTGGCGCTGTGGAGTGCTGATCCGCGCGACTACAAGATGACCAGTTCAGAGGAAATGAGAGCTTGGTCCTCAGCGTTCCTGCCTGCCGACGGTGATGTCTTGCTGTTTCATGACAATCATCCGTGGGCAGCAACGGCGATTGAAACCATGTTCAGGCGGGGCCTGTTCGAAAAATATCAGCCAGTCACGGTTTCCGTTCTGACGGGCCGAAAAGCGATCGTGTAGTTCAGATCCGAAACGTCGCCAATCCAAGGTTTGTCATCACTCAATGCGATGATGGGTCAAATCGTGAACTACACTTCAAAATGGTGTGCTTTCATCACCAGTACTTTTCATCAGGCTTG
>CAIWEX010000279.1 GCA_903911795.1 uncultured Schlesneria sp. | reverse complement strand
GATTCAGGTCAATCATCCCGATATCGGCTGGATGTTCTACGACAAAGACGGGGACGGCAAACCGGACAGTGGCTTCGAACGAGCGTTTCCGTTTATGGACGTCATTGAAATTCATCCAATCGACCGAGTGCTGGATCTCGGACCGTTCACCGAGCTTGGCGGCAAGCAATACCACAACACGATCTTTAACTGGCTGCAACTGCTGAACCAGGGCTTTCGGATTTATGGCGTCGTGAACACGGATGCACACTATAACTTCCACGGATCAGGCTGGCTGAGGAATTGGATCCAGTCGTCGACTGACGACCCAGCCAAGATCGATTCCATGGAAATGGTTCGTGCGGCGGAGCGGGGTCGACTGGTCATGTCGAACGGCCCCTACCTTGAAGTCACCGCACACGAATCGGGCAAATCCGAAGTTCACGTCGCCGGACAAGACCTGAAAGCAACGTCAGGTAAGATCTCGTTGAAGGTCCGCGTGCAATGTCCGAACTGGCTGGACGTGAATCGAGTCTTCGTGCTGGTCAATGGGCGTATTCACGAGACGCACAATTACTCACGCGAGAAAACACCAGATGCTTTTCGCGGCGGAGTCGTGAAATTTGATCGAACACTCGATCTCGAATTGAAATCGGATGCCCACATTATCGTGGCAACAGGTAATTCAGCCGGAGACCTCATCTCGATTTATGGATCGGAATACGGCAAGTCACAACCCGCTGCGATGACAAATCCTATCTTCGTCGACACCAACGGCGACGGGTTCCAGCCAAACAAAGACACCCTCGACGCACCATTGCCGACGAAATTTCCCAGGTAACTCAAAAAAAGAGTGAACCGAAACCGCTTCAGCTTCGGCTGACTGGCAAATGGACGCTCAACAACGAAACACTCGCGATGCATGGCTGGCTCTGAGATGTCAACTCGGAGAGTCCGCTGCGTTTCGTGAGCTGGTTGCTGAGTTCGAACGGCCGTTGGCCTATTTTGTGACCAAGATGATCGGCGATCAGGACGCCGCCTGGGATGTACTTCAACTCGTCTGGATCCGTGCATTTCGGCAGATCAAGCGATTGCAGAATCCAGAGCAGGTCCGTCCCTGGCTGTACGGCATCGCGCACGGATTGGCTGTTGATCATCTGCGAAAGCGGGATTCCCTTCGGCGTATCGAACGTGAATACGCTGAAGAACATCCTGAGGAAATGGACGCCAAAGCCACTTATACCACCGAAGAAATCGCGGCGGTTCATCAGGCACTTGATCATTTAGACCTGAGACTGCGTGAGGTCCTGACGTTGTATTTCCTCGAAGATTTGTCGATTGCCGAAGTGGCCGGGATCGTTGGTGTTCCTGAGGGGACCGTGAAGTCCAGGTTGTATCACGCACGTCAGGCCCTGCGTGAACGGCTGAAAGGTATGAACCATGAGTGAATCGCCAGACAAGTTTCGCGAGCAATTACTGGCTCAGAATGAGCCGACTCAAGAACGGCGGATCCAATACGAAAAGGAGACTC
>CAIWEX010000278.1 GCA_903911795.1 uncultured Schlesneria sp. | reverse complement strand
GGGTCAGCCAGGACAGGGTCAGCCGGGACAGGGTCAGCCGGGACAGGGTCAGCCGGGACAGGGTCAGCCGAGTGAATTGGCTCAGTCTGCGGATCAATACCGCAAAGCTGCAGCGGCGATGCGTATGGCAATACAATCTGCTCAAGGCGATGGCAATGGGAAGCCGGGGTTGGGGCAGGAGCAGGCTTCGAAAGGCAAGGGGCCTAAATTGCCCGGGCAAGGTAAACCTGACAATCAGCCTGGTGAACCTGGCAGTCAGGCTTCCGGAGAATCAGGCCAGCCGGGGGGCGATTCGCTTGAAGCGAATCAGACAAACAAGCCGGGTGAACCTGGTGAGCCCGGTGGTAGCAGCGCTGGTGGAAACGGTGCTCTCACAGATGCTGATCTCAAACAACTGGATGCCGATCTCAAGAAACAAGGACAAAGGAACTGGGGACGACTGCCCGGCCAACTCAAAACAGAAATCCTCCAGGGAGCGTCCAAGAAACCGCGTCCTGAATACGCCAAGCAGATTAAGTCGTACTTCGAAGAAATCTCGAAACCCGCTACTAAGGAAGCGGCCCCATGACAGGCCGAGTTTTCAGGATTCAGATCTGGGCCTGTCTGGTTGTCAGTCTGGCAGCGGGATCGTTATCTGCAGCTCCCGGTCCGACTGAAGCCGAAGTCGACGATGCCATCGTTCGCGCGTTGCGGTATCTGGCTCAACACCAGCAACCGGCTGGTGGCTGGAACGTAGACGCGTTTGGAGGTGAAGCCACTTCAGCGACATCGCTGGCGGTCATGTCGTTTCTCGCGGCAGGTCATACTCCTGGAGAAGGCCCCTACGGTGAGGCGATCAACCGTGGTGTACAGTTCGTCATCGATCGTCAGGAACAGAATGGTCTGCTTGTCAGTCGGCGGGGACACGGACCATTTTACGACCACGGGATCAGTACGCTGATGCTGGCCGAAGTGAGTGGCATGGTGCCAGAACGACAAGCGGTTCAGGTACGTAAATCTCTCGAGAAAGCAATTCGCCTGATTCTGGCTTCGCAATTGATTCCCAAGCCTGCCAATCAACGCGGGGGCTGGCGTTACAATCCTGTGAGTGCCGACAGCGACCTGAGCGTTACTGCGTGGCAACTGCTTGCCCTGCGTGCTGCGAAGGATATCGGTTGCGATGTCCCCGCAGAAAACATCGACTTGGCCGTCGACTACGTCAAGCGGTGTTCTCCGCCCAATGGGCGTGGGTTCGCTTACCAGCCCGGAACATCACCGACGACCGTCTTAACCGGGACTGGCTTGCTGGCACTGCAGGTCTGCGGGCAGGAAGATTGTGCCGAGGTTCATCGCGCAGCGGAATACCTGGCATTACGTCCCTTGAGATATCGTGAGCCGTGGTATTTTTACGGTGTCTACTACACCTCGGTTGGAATGTACAAACGGGGTGGTGACGACTGGAAGAACGCACGTCCACTGCTGTTTCAGGAATTGATGAACAACCAGTTACCTGATGGAAGTTGGCAGTCTGGAAATCAGAACGAAGCCCCTTGGGGTCGTATCTATTGCACTGCGATGGCCGTTCTGGCATTAAGCGTCGAATACGAATATTTGCCGATCTACCAGCGATGAACGTCGGCTATCCCGTGAATTAAAGCATGACCTGCGATAAGGACCTCAGCGTGGCTCGGCAGTCAAACAGCAAACCAGCCACTTTTCGCTCGATCTTTGGAACAGCGATGTTGCAAAGAGAGTCCCTGCTGTTTGTACTGGTCAGCGCTCTCGACGTCTTCATGACATACATTCTGCTCAGTCACAGTGGTGGGCAGTTTGTCGAAAGTAACCCGATCGCCCGCTTCTTCATTCAGGAGTGGGGTCCCAAGGGGATGGTCTACTTCAAGTTCGCGACCGTTGCGTTCGTCTGTTTCCTGGCACAGGTCATCGTACGTCAGCGGCCTCAGGCGGCGCGTGCCCTGCTGCTGGGAGCAACGGCCTTGATTTCGGTGGTCGTCATTTACAGCTTGACGCTGTTGCTACGCCATGGCGACGTCTTTATTGATGACGTTGGGTTTATCAAGCCTGTGATTCAATGGTGGGCTTAAAAACGACGCACCGGATTGTTGCCAGTTCACGCTGCAGCGACGCAAACATCGCCTCGTCCGCGTAAGTCCCGACGATTGCCCCTCCCGACCCCGCAAATTTGGCGGAAGCTCCCACACGGCGAGCTCGTTCGATCATTTCTATATGGCCAGGCGGCAACTGACAGATCGAACGTCGCGTATCAAAATTCTTGTCAATCAGCCGTGACAACGTTGCGGTATCGTGTACCAGCAGAGCTTCCCGGGCATCGCGAGCCAGGTCGGCAAACGTCCGCATGGCTCCGACAACATCTGCGTCCCCGTGATCGTATCTTTGACGCAGGTTGTTATGGAAAATCTCCGTAGGTTCACCGAGTTCATCACAGTAGGCCACGTAGACATTTTTCAGGAGGGAGGGATCCAGACGTTCGTAGACGCCACATTCGTAACCGTGCTGCGACGTCATCTTGTCGCGTGAAAAATCCATCGAGACGAGACCTTCGTAGCACTGGATGACGCGGTCTTGCAATCCCCCTGTAATGCCCAGTTCACGAGTCTCAACGCTTAAGGCCAGCGATGGCTGGATCTGCAGCGGGATTTGTACTTCGTAGAAGTCCATGAGTGCCCGCAGGGTCGAAACGATAATGGCGCTGGACCCCGCCAGTCCGACGTTGCGTGGAATGTTGCTCTGGTATCTGATTGAGAAGTTTCGCCCGTGCAGCGTGATTCCCTGAGCATCGCAATATTCGACAAACCGCTTGATCGTCGCCTTCACCAGGCGGACGCCACCATAGTATCCGTGCAGGCGAACGTCGGTTGCCAATTCATGAATCGATTGAAACCGGCTTTGATCTTCCGAACTCCACAAGATTTCAATTTCGTCCCATTCATACAGAACGACTTCCGCCCACAGGTTCCGGATGATGAACGAGACCGTGCGGCCGTTGTATCCGTCTGAGGGATTACCGACGAGGCCCGCGCGGGCATAAGCGCGGCGTCGCAGTAATTGCATGATGAAACTCCATTTCGCTTCCACACATCCAAATTGTGACCACGATAGAACTCACTGCGGCGAGTTCGATGGTCCTACCTCGACTACGCGTCAGCCGGTCCGTTGAGCAGGTCTTTTACGAACCCACGCAGGTCGGTCCCGTAATCAGGGTCGGCCAGAGCAAATTCGATGAATGCGCGGTAATAACTTTCAAAATTTCCGATGTCAAACCGGCGTTCCTCGTGCTTCAACCGGATTCCGATCCCCTTACCCCCCTCTCGCAGCACTCGACGAATGGCATCCGTCAACTGGATCTCGCCCCCCTTGCCAGGCTCGGTCTTGGCCAGGGCATCGAAAATCGACGATGAGAAGACATAGCGGGCCGCGACAGCCAGGTTACTGGGCGCTTCAGCGACACTCGGCTTCTCGACAACATCCTGCAATTCAAAGACATCTCCTACGGGATGTCGAGGCAACGCCACGCCGTAATGAACGACATCCTCACGTGGAACTTCTTCAAATGCCACAACAACATCTGCCTTGGATGTTTCAAACTCCTCGACCATCCGCTGCACAACATTCGATTTTGCATTGACCCCCAGGATCGAATCTCCGAGAGCCACAACAAAGGACTGTTCACCGATGAATGGGCGAGCACACAGAACTGCATGCCCGAGCCCCAGTTGTCTGCGCTGCCGCGTGTAGAAATATTCCATCTGCTGACGTTCGAACTGCAGTTCCTGAAGCTGCTCTTCGCGCCCTGTTTCACGCAGGAAAGAAATCAGTTCCGGATTGATGTCAAAGTGGTTTTCAATCGAAGTTTTGCCGGGCCCGGTGATAAACAACAATCGATGAATGCCTGACTGAGCCAGTTCATCGACGACGTACTGCACCACAGGCCGCCGCCCGACGGGAAGCATCTCTTTCGGCTGACTCTTGGTCGCTGGAAGCAATCGCGTCCCATGACCGGCCACTGGTACAACAGCGATATCAATCGTCATCTGATCCATTCCCCTGGATTTTTGCGTAAATTCAATGTTACGTCAGTGTCAAACATCCCTACCGACTGATGATCACGTACAGCTTTTCGAATGTTTGTGCTATGTCACTTCGCCGCCCCAACGATTCTGGAAAACATAGCAGTTCCCGAAAAGCAGCAACAGCCGAATTGACGGAATCGGACGACGTTCTCGTGGCAATCGCCGTCATCGAATTGCAGGAATTGTCATTTCGGATGATGATTGCATTTGGATGCGATCGAGTTCGCTGTTGGTTTCTGGAGATTGGGTCAGCAACCAGACATGCTTCAACCGAAAATGGTGGGTTCGCGGGATGAGGAGAGATACGTTGAAGTTTTTTGACCGCTGGACTGCGCGGATTTGCTTGTGGACCGTTGTGTCACCCTTTTTCGTGATTTTCGGACTCTCGCCTGCGAATCTGGCTCAATCGGCCGAGCGTGTTGGAAATGGCTTGCTGGTGCTTTACACGTTTGAGACCCCGGCGGAGGGCGTCTTGCGTGATCGCTCAGGATTCGGCCAGCCACTGAATCTACGAATCGAAAAGTCGCCGGGAACCACTGTTCGCGATGGGCGGCTGACCGTGACTTCGTCCGCAAGAATCTCGTCGATTGAACCTGCTCGCAAGATCGTGACCGCCATCAAGCAATCGAGGGGGATGTCGATCGAAGCCTGGATCAAGCCCCAGAACGCGCTCCAGTCGGGGCCGGCTCGAATCGTGTCACTTTCGGCTGACACGGGGCAGCGGAACTTTACACTGGGGCAGGACACAGGGCAGTTTGATGTGCGGTTACGCTCAACTTCGACGGATGGAAATGGGATTCCCTCGACCCCCAGCCCGAAAGAGAGTTTGCGGGCGGAACAGACGCATTTCATTTACACACGCGGACCAGACGGGGCTGCGCGGATCTATCTCGACGGGAAAGAAGTCGCGACGGGGACTGTCGCCGGTTCGCTCGATAACTGGAATGACGATTATCGTCTGTCGCTGGCGAATGAATTAACAGGTGACAGACCGTGGTTAGGGGAATTTTCGCTGGTTGCGATCTACGGGCGGGCGCTTTCCGCGGAAGAGGTTGCTCGCAATTTTTCCGCAGGTGCACCCGTTGCTGAAAATTACGCGGCATTGCTTCCACCGGTCAGTTCCAAGGCGATCGATTTCGTCGCAGATATCCAACCAATACTCCGCAAACATTGCTTCGAATGCCATGCTGCGGGAAACGAAGAGGGGGGAGTCAACCTTGGGATTCGACAGCGTGTTCTGGAGGGTGGAACATTCGGTCCATTTCTGGTCAAAGGGGACAGCGCGAACAGCCGCCTGATTCATCTTGTTGCCGCCATTGATTCAAAGCAGAAGATGCCTCCCGATGGCCCTCAGATGAGCAAAGAGGACATCGGCCTGCTGCGAGCCTGGATCGATCAGGGAGCCCACTGGCCGAACGGTGCCGACGTGCTTGACCCGCGAGCGGAACGGGCAAAAACGCATTGGGCATTTCAACCGTTGCGTCCGGTTGCCGACCCGAACGTTCAGGACTCAGGCTGGCCAAAAACGCCAATTGACCGCTTTATTCTCGCGAGCCTCGAAGCAAAACGACTGCGTCCTCAGAACCGGGCGACGGCGAGGCAACTGCTTCGACGAGTCAACTTTGACCTGATCGGACTGCCACCGACACCGGAAGAGGTTAGCGAATTTACTGCTGCATTCGAAAGGCATCCGGACGAGGCGTTATCAACGCTCGTCAATCGACTCCTGAAGAGTCCGCATTACGGGGAACGGTGGGGACGGCATTGGCTGGATGTGGCTCGCTATGCAGACAGTGACGGGCAGGAAAGTGATCGCGACCGTCCGAACGCGTATCACTACCGCGACTTTGTCATTCGTGCGTTCAATGATGATTTGCCGTTTGACCAGTTCGTCCGTTGGCAGCTCGCAGGGGACGAATATGAGCCACAGAATTCCCAGGCTGTCGCCGCCACCGGATTCCTGGCTGCTGGTCCTTTCGCTGCACTCCCAGACAATTTGATGGAAGACGAACGGCTGAGAACCAAGTACAACGAAATGGATGATATTCTCTCCACGATTGGTACCGGATTTCTTGGGCTGACACTCGGGTGCTGCCGTTGTCATGATCACAAATACGATGCCGTTCCGAGTCGCGACTACTACCGCCTGATGTCCGCCCTGAATAGTGGTCAACGCGGTGAAGTGCCACTGGGATCGTCAAATGAGAAAACTCTTGGCTATCGAGATTTCGGTTCCACCCCCAAACCGACATGGCTGTTCCACCGTGGCGACTACTACGATCGATCCCAACCGGTTCAGTTGGGATTCATTTCGATCCTGACAGGTAGTAAATCTCCCGACGAGTATTGGTCGGTCGCACGGGAACAAAGTACGGCCAGTAACACCACGAATCAGCGACGAGCAGTCGCCGAATGGATCACGGACGTGAAACAGGGAGCCGGGGGACTCGTCGCTCGCGTGATCGTCAACCGGATCTGGCAGCATCATTTCGGACAAGGCTTGGTCCGCACCGTTGGTGACTTTGGCGTTCGTTCCGAACCACCGACGCATCCCGAACTGCTTGAGTGGCTCGCAAACGACTTTGTCCGGAACGGCTGGCAGATCAAGCGACTGCAGCAGCAGATCCTGCTCAGTGCTGTGTTCCAGCAATCGAGCACTGTTGCCACAACTCCTGCTGCCGACCCCGACAACCGATTACTGTGGAAAATGCCACTGCAGCGTCTGGAAGGCGAAATCCTGCGCGACTCACTGTTATCGGTAAGTGGAACTCTGAATCCGGCAACGTATGGTCCAGCGGTGAAGCCGCCAATTGCCGCTGAAGCAATGGTGGCCCGCAATGTGAAAGATCCGTATCCCGGCAAGGTTGAAGATGACGCCACAACGCGCCGACGGTCGGTCTACCTGTTTCACAAGCGAGTCGTTCCCTATCCCTTGCTGCAAGCGTTTGATAAGCCAGACGCACAGCAAAGCTGCGGTCGCCGGGATAATACCACAGTGGCCCCGCAGGCACTCGCCCTGCTGAATGACCCGTTCGTCCGGCGCGTGTCACTCGATTTCGCGAGCCGACTGCTGAAAGGATCGGGCGACGACCCGACACAATGGATCGAACGCGGATATCAACTGGCACTGGCTCGCGCACCCAGTGAGCGCGAGCGAACTGCCGCTCTGGCATTCCTTCAGGGGCAGCTTCAGGAGCGAAAGGAACGCTCACCTCAGACATCAGTCGAAGAAATTCGACGCGCGGCGCTGGCGGACTTGTGCCAGACGATCTTCAGCCTCAATGAGTTTGTCTACGTCGATTGACCCGGAAAAAACATGCAGAACACGAACAAGACCCACTGTGGCCGCTTTGAGCGGATCATCAATCGACGTCATTTTCTGGAACGGGCAGGAGCCGGTTTTGGCAGCGTCGCGCTGACTCACCTGCTGGCGTCGCAGGGGCTGCTCGCAGCAGAATCAACCTCGTCGAATCCACTGGCCCCGCGCGACGGACATTTTCCCGCAAAGGCCAAATCGGTAATCTGGCTCTTCATGGAAGGGGCACCGAGTGCCGTAGATACGTTTGACCCCAAGCCGGAACTTACGAAGCGGGACGGGCAGAAGATTCAGATCGATGTCTTCAATGGCAATCCCGGTCCACTCATGAAATCCCCGTTCGCGTTTAAGCAATACGGGGAAAGTGGTGCGTGGGTCTGTGACAAATATCCCAATGTCGCCAAGCACGCGGATAATTTCGCCTTCATCAAATCATTGCACAGCGATTCCAATGATCATGTCCCGGCCCTGTACCAGATCAACACGGGGATTGCACGACCGGGTTTTCCCGCTGCCGGCGCCTGGGTGAATTATGGCTTGGGAAGTGAGAATCAAAATCTTCCGGGTTACGTCGTACTCGGCAACAACCAGGGAATCAAAGGGGGCCCACTCAACTGGCACGCTGGCTTTCTGCCGTCGACTTATCAAGGAACACTGTTTCGGCCGGAAGGGAATCCCATTCTCAATCTCAACCGGCCCAACGATGTGACTCGCAATGACCAGCGCCGTCAACTGGACCTGCTAGCCAGCCTCAATGCCGAACACCTGGAGGGACGACCGGGCGAAGCGGAACTGTTAGGCCGAATTCAGTCGTTTGAGCTGGCGTATCGAATGCAGACCGAAGCGATCAGCCTGGTCGATTTCAAAGAAGAATCGGCCGCGACACATCAGATGTATGGTCTGGATCGCAAAGAAACCAAATCGTATGGCTCGAAGTGCCTGCTGGCTCGCCGATTGGTTGAGCGGGGGGTGAGGTTTGTCCAGGTCTATAGTGATGGTGAATGGGACGCGCACAGCAATTTGACGGCCAACCACAGCGGTCACTGCCTGGCAACGGATGTTCCGATCGATGGACTGCTGACCGATTTGAAGCAGCGAGGGTTACTGGATTCCACGCTGGTGATCTGGGGCGGCGAATTCGGTCGGATGCCTGTTTCGCAAGGCAAAGATGGACGCGATCACAATCCACAGGGATTCATCGCCTGGATGGCTGGTGCCGGGATCAAGGGGGGAACCAGCCACGGTGAAACAGACGATATTGGCTATCGCGCGGTTGTCGATCCCGCCACCGTCCATGATCTGCATGCAACAATGCTGCATTTGCTCGGATTGGACCACAAACGTCTGACGTTCCCCCACAATGGCCGCAGTTATCGACTGACGGATGTCGCTGGTAACGTGCTGTCGAAGATTCTCAGTTGAACCTCAAACACAAAGCTCGATCTCCAGGAATCGCTTGGGCTCGCGCGAGTATTCGAGTGCGAGTTGCTGCAGTGTCTCCCAGCGTTTGGAATGGTTGGGGGATTCGAGTTTGGGCATGTCGGCGGGCAGATTGGTCAGTACCGACTTTTTGATAACCATCGCTCGAATCTTGCGTGTCCGCATTTCGCCGGACAATTCGCACGTCAACGCGATCAGATAGATTGCTGACGTTCCTGGAAGCCCCATATCGCGCTTCATCACTCCATATGCGAATTGTTCAGACAAGTCGTTCAGCACGGCATTCAAATAAAACCACGTATCGTTCACCGGGAGTGGAAGTAGCGAGTTCTGTGCCGTCGTCTTTCTCGCGGCGATCTGTACGGCGTCCGACGCTGAAGAATTCAGAAAGACCTGTTCGCAATGCTTTTCACTCAGCG
>CAIWEX010000277.1 GCA_903911795.1 uncultured Schlesneria sp. | reverse complement strand
TTGCGATCCGATTGTGAATCCAGGTCGGATTTCGTCTCGGTGCCGAATTTGGAATGGTCAATTGAGGAAAATTGATGGATTTTGGTTTTCGATTCCCAACGCTTTTGGCGGAAATCAATCCCTTGATTCATCACTAACGCCAACGAAGAGTTACGCACGGAATCAATCGGGTCTCGAACGTGAACTGGGATTCCCCAAACTCGGTCATTTCTCAATCCAAGTCTCATGGGTCAACGAAGTCTTATTTTTTCTTGCTCGGGGTTTCCGCGCTGATATTCTCATGCGCGACGTTGAATCTGATGCGTTCAGAACAGTATTCTATAGGAGTCACTCTCCGGCTGAGCGCTCCGGTCCGAAGTTTGGCCTTCGAAGAACTCGATTTCTCTCTCCCTTTTTCGAAAGTGGTGTGCGATGTCTGCAGAGGCTTCCGAGGCAGGTTCCGTCGTGGAATCAGTCGATATGGGAACAGCGGCCCTGCCGGGGCGAAATGTGCTCGAGATTTCCCTGATCCGTTCACTCAGCCTCCGCTCGGACGCGTATGGCTTTCTTCGGCTGGGATTGCATCTCTTGGTGATGTGCAGTACCGGAATGCTGATCTTTGCCGCCATTTCCTCGTGGTGGTTGCTGGTTCCCGCCATGATTCTGCATGGTTTTACGATTGTGACCATGTTCGCCTGCATGCATGAATGTGTCCATCGGACGGCGTTCGCCAGTCGTTCCTATAACGAGGTGGTCGGCTGGTTCGCCGGTCTGTTGAGTTTTTACAATTTCACCTATTACCGTTACTACCACACTTGGCACCATCGCTACACCCAGGACGAACAGCGCGATCCGGAACTGATGGATCCCAAGCCGAGGAACCGTTGGGAATATGCCAGCGAGATCAGCGCGGTTTCTTTCTGGCTCTGGCGCCCTTCGCTCTTTTTGGGGTTGGCACTGGGGCGGATTCAGAAATATCCGTTTCTACCGGCCAATGCCCGCTGGTCCGTGGCGTTATCCGCTTCGATTCAACTGGCCATTTATGTCGCGGGGATTGGTTCCATCGCGATGGGATACCCGTTTGTCTGGTTTTACTGGTTTTTTCCTGCCATTCTGGCTCAGCCCTTGCTGCGGGCAATCTTGATCGCCGAGCATACTGGCTGTACGACCGACGAAAACGGACTGACAAATACGCGTACCACGCTGACCAACCCACTGATCCGGTTGCTGATGTGGAACATGTCGTTTCACACCGAGCATCACTTGTATCCGTCAATTCCCTTTTTCCAATTGCCAAGAGCTCACCGAGAGTTGCGTCAACATCTGACTCATCTGGCTCCCAGTTACGTGGCTGCGAATCGTACGGTCATTGGATCGCTTGGAACAAATGTTTCGGCGGGGAGCACCGGAGAACATGTCTGATGAGGGCCTCTTTTTGCTCCCCAACTTCCGCTTGCAAGGGGGGCTGACGCTGCCGCAGGGGCGGTTGGCGTATCGCACTTACGGAGTCTTAAACCGAGACGCTTCGAATGCGATTCTGTATCCCACGTCTTATGGTGCA
>CAIWEX010000276.1 GCA_903911795.1 uncultured Schlesneria sp. | reverse complement strand
TGGCCATCGTCTACGCCTTTCGGCCTGAACTAAGGGGCCGACTAACCCTGGGCGGATTTACCTTCCCCAGGAAACCTTAGGCTTTCGGCGAACAGGATTCTCACCTGTTTTATCGTTACTCATCCCAGCATAAACACTTCCCACACCCGCTACTGCTCCTTACGGTACAGCTTGAATTGTGTGGGAACGCTCTCCTACCACTCGCTTACGCGAATCCGCTGCTTCGGCGTTTTGCTTAACTCCCGATCATTGTCGGCACTAGAACACTCGACCGGTAAGCTATTACGCACTTTTTAAATGGTGGCTGCTTCTAAGCCAACATCCCGGCTGTCACAGTATCCTAATGTCCTTTGTGACTTAGCAAAACTTTGGGACCTTAGCAGACGATCTGGGTTGTTTCCCTCTCGACCGTGAAGCTTCTCCCTCACGGACTAACTGCCGGGTATTCGATATGGTATTCGGAGTTTGGTTAGGCTGGGCAGGCGGGTAGCCCCCCATGCCAATTCAGTCTCTCTACCCCCATACCGAAATATACCGACGCTAACCCTAAAGTTATTTCGGAGAGAACGAGCTATCTCCAGGTTTGATTAGACTTTTACTCCTCCCCACAGGTCATCCCCTAATTTTTCAACATTAGAGAGTTCGGTCCTCCACGCAGTATTACCCGCGCTTCAACCTGCCCATGGGTAGTTCACCTGGGTTCGCGTCTACCGCCATTGACAAATCGCCCTATTCAGACTCGGTTTCCCTGAGGCTTCAGCCCTTAAGGCCTTAACCAAGCCGACGACAGTAACTCGCTGGGTCATTATTCAATAGGCACGCCGTCACCCTAAAAATGGGCTCCGACAGCTTGTAAGTGTGTGGTTTCAGGTTCAGTATCCTCCCCTACCGGGGTTCTTCCCATCTTTCGCTCGCGCTACTTGTAAACTATCGGTCGTCAAGGAGTATTTAGCCTTGGGAGATGGGCCTCCCTGATTCAGTCCAGGTTTCACGTGACTGGACCTACTCGGGTACCAACCTAGAGTCGTCAAGCTTTCGATTACGGGGCTGTCACCCTCTGTGGCTCCACTTTCCAATGGATTCTTCTAGCTATCAGTTTTGTCACTCGTAACGGTCGGCCCCACAACCCCGTCGGCACATGGCCAACGGTTTGGGCTATTTCCGGTTCGCTCGCCACTACTAAGGAAATCGAGATTTCTTTCTTTTCCTCCGGGTACTGAGATGTTTCAGTTCCCCGGGTTAGCCTCATGCACCTATGGATTCAGCACATGATAATTCGGGAATCCCGGGATTATTGCTTGTTTGACAGCTACCCCAGGCTTTTCGCAGCCTTCCACGCCCTTCATCGCCTCTTGTCGCCGAGACATCCTCCACACACCCTTATTCGCTTGGCCACCATGATGAATGATTCGCGATGCCCAAAGGCTACTCGCAACTGGTGGCCCGCTACGGACAGTTGTTGTGAGACAACTGTCACGAAATACGTGCAGATTACATTGTTGCCGAATTGTAAAAGAGCTTGTTGCACCACCGAGACATCACAAACTGGTCCGTAGTCGGCAGTTGTGTGTTACTCGCGGTACTCCCCGGTTCGCTGACCGGAGGTCGCTGCGACTTGGCGTCGCGGCGGGAGGGGAGATCATGCGTTGGAAGGGCTCGTTGGTCAAGCTTCGGGGCTGTCTTTTTTCGGGAAGTTTTCAAAACTACTCCCGAAGCCCGTTTTTTGCCGCATTGGAACGATCAGGAGGGGTTTACTGGCGTTTTTTGCCGATTTCGCCTCACTGCCGCACTTGGCCCCCTGATTTCGGGGCGGTGGCTCCCCGCCGCTGGGTCTCCCCAGTCCCCATCAGCTGCTTCAGGGCGTCGTCAATTTCTGGAACTGGGACCATTCGGGTTTCCGGAGCCCCCACGTGACCCGTGACTTTGACCCCGACCCATCCGCGGCTGATGAAATTGGCAATCTCACTGATCACCGGAATACGAACCCGGTTCCTCGCCAGCATCGAATAGAAGTCGAATTGCATGCCTCCATCAAACCGGACGTACCCTCGCCCCACCAGGTCAATCGCCGACCCTGTCAGGTGAACGGCGTCGAAGTTGAAACGAGAATTGTCGATCGTGTACGTGACATCCGCACGATCAAAAAACGCGGTGCGATCGACCGCATCCAGACGTAGCGCCTGAAAAATCTGAACGAAAATCGGAAGCTCGTATATAGCTGCCGGGGCGATTTGAACTTCCCCCCTGCCCCGCATCTGGTCTTCACTCTTCCCCTTCCCCCATAATCGCATCCATCCATTCATGACCCCCGCAAGATTCGATTGGCCGCGGAGATACTGATGCGCGTAGGCCTCCAGACGGCCGCGGGTCATCGTCGTGATCAGGCTGTATTCCGGCTCGCCCCGCAAGTCGGCTCGTACGTCCAGCGTCAATTTCCCGTCCAAGAAATCGCCACTGATCTGGTCTGGCAGGTTGGGACGGGGCGTTTGCCCGGGGACCGGCAGCGCCATCGTCTTCATTCCACCCACAAAAACACCATCCTCCATGCGGAATGGCCCGACAACTCGCACGATCTGATGCGCCATCCCAGACGGCTGACGAAAGATGGAAATTGAATCCAGATCAAGCTTTCCAGTCAGAGCAGTGGCGACTCCATCACTCGCACCCTTCAAGTCAACACGCCCGTGAATGTCATCGATCAGGATTCCGGCTTGAATCGAACTGTCTGCCAGCGTTAACTGAATATCCCACGCCGATGCAATTGTTGGATCTCCATCCGCACCGACAAGTTGCACACTCCCAAATCGCGACGCTTGCCCTTCCCACACAGTCGTACTCACTGAGAACTTGCCTGTGGGATTGAGCGTGTCGAACACCTGCCGCAACTGCGTGGGAAGCGACTTTCGAAACGTGGCGTTTGGGATCAGGTCGTCAACGTGTAGCTCGTCGAACGTCACTCGCCACGGCTCACCAGCAGCACACGACACGACTCCGCGACCTCGCAATTGAGTGTCATCGTGCTGCGCGCTGACGGATTTGATCACGAGATTCGGAGCGGCATATGCGAATTCGCCGGCCAGCCGCTGCAACGTCCATGGAAAGCTCCGGACCGTGATCTCGGCATTTTTCACGCTGATCACAGGCAATTCAACTTGGCACGGTTCGCCTGGTACCCAGCCGATGACCGTTTTCACATCAAACAGGCCACTCGGTTGGAACTCCTGCCACAACTTATGAATCGATGGTGGAACCGCCAATTCCAGAGCTCGATCGAACGCGGCATTATTCGCCTGAATGACAAGATCCAGCCGCCCGGGGGCCGGCGAGCGTCGAAACTGCCCGGCAGCACTCAATTCCGTTTCGTCATGAGTCCCTTGCAACCCTTTGAAGGAAATCAGATCGTCATCCCAGATCACGAGTCCCTTCAGATGTTCGACTCGATAGGGAAAATTCCGAAACTGGCACGAGCACTCCTGGAGTCGAATTGCGGTGTAGATCTTGTATTTTTGACCGACACCCGGAGGCTTCTGAAACTTGACCCAGCAGTCCCCACTCCCCTGCAAATCAAGCTCGTGCAACGCCTTGCGAAGGGCCAAGGGGCAAGCATCGACCAGCGGAGCGTTAAAGGGAATCGCATCCCCTGTGACAACGAACTCGGACTCATGTGCCGCGCCCAGATTTTCCAGCCACCCGCTGACTTTGACCGGAACACCACTCGCCTTCCCCGTGGCGCTGAGTTCCATTCTGTTTCCGCGCAAGCGAACAGTTCCGTTGACTTCACGAATGGGATAGGGAAACTTTTCATGGTTGACTACACCATCGGTGAGCCGTAAATCCCCTTCCCAAGCGAGCTTGTCGCCCTCTACGGCGCCCAGATCGAGATCCACCGTCCCCGCCGCACCAAACGTGTTGAGAAATTTGCGAGCGGCCTCGGGCAATCTCGATTTCAGTGCATCATCGACAGCAACGTTGCGGAGTTGCAGCTTCAGACGAGGCACTTTGTTTGCTGCCTGAGGAGCGACTTGCGTACTGAGGTACAGTCGAGTCGCCCCGTTCTCGGCACGAAAATCCCGAAGAACGACTTGCTTGGGATCGACGTAGACAGAGCCACGGATCTCGTACAGCGGGAACGGCAGAACGACGTTGCTGAACTGCCCGGTGCGTACTTCCGCAAGCACCTGATACTGCAAGGGTATCTCCCCATCAGTCCATTTCAGGCGGCAGTGCAGATCACAGTTACACTTGAGGCCCAGCGGCCCGGGTACTGGCGACACGAGTGCAGGCAACTGCGATTGCAGGCTCATCGGAACGGAGTTGCCACCCTGATTTGAAACCGGTCGCGCTGCAATGGACGAGGAGGCAGCCTGCGTCGCCGCGAGGTTCGCCACCGCCTGCCGCGCTTCAATCAACTTGCTGTTGACCGAGGGAGAAATCTCACCAATCAGATCCAGCAAATCATCATCGACCGGAAGACGCATCCATTTGGCTTCCAACTGGAAAGGTGGTCCATCGAGGTTGGCATCGATCGTCGCAGATAACGGACCGGCGGGATCAATCCGGGTCGAAATGACAGCTGTTAATTTACGAGCCGCCGCTGGAACACCTTTGACATTCAGGTCAGCCATCGTCAAACGGCGTGCTGGTCGTCGGTCGCGATGCAGATCAACAATGATCATCCCATGTTCGATTTCCAACTCGGGAATCGCCTGGGCATTATTGCGAACCCAGGTAATCCCCTGCCAGTTCCAACGCCCGTCTCGCTTCCGGACGAGTCGCCATTGCGGATGTACAAACCGCAGACGTTGGACCGAGATCTTCTCAAAGTCCGTCAGTTGCTGTTCATCCAGCGTGATCACGGTTTCCGGAACATAAAAGGCCGGCTCAGTTTCGTCGGGTAGCCGGATCGACAACCCCTGAACACGAATTCGACCAATGAAGTCAAAGTTGGCCCGTTCGATCGCGAAATTCAGATCAGGCCCCAGAACTTGCAACTGTTTCAGAAGTTCTACTCGCAGAAGTTCGTCACTACGAACGTAATACCAGTACACACCGCCCCCGCCAGCCACTGTCAGCAACAGCAGCAGTACGATCATCCATTTGAAGATCGCACTCACAGGGGGACTCCACAAACCCGGAAACTGGAACCAAACTCCAGCGTAAGCAAGCGACTTGACTGGCTGAGGGGTTGAGCCGCGATGCGCAACGTCGGGTGGCACTGGCGGCAGCCTTGGGCCGCCAGTGTCGCTACGAAGACACGACTCACCTGCAGCACTGCACCGGAAACACAACAACTGATGCAGTAATACTTTGAAAAAATCATCATGCTGTCCTCCAGAAACGAAGGAACAGGGAGCGTACTCCGACCGCAGCCAGTACCGCCAATGGGTATTCGGCTGGCAACCGATACCGTAGCGATCCGACGAACAGCAAATGCAATGCGGCGAACAACAGTAAAGCGCCAGTCGTCATCACAAGTGTCGCGGGATCCCGGCGCGACAACCAGCCCCCATAGATCGCAAACACCATCAGCGGCAAGACTGCCAGAAATACAACCACCTGCAACCAGATGTCACGAAACTGGTCCGCGTTCGGGACCAGACTCCAATAGCGCTGCTGCTTCTTCCAGGCCAGCCAAAGTGCTCGTTGTGGAAATTCGGCCACAAAATTCCAGGCGCGTCGCGAATATTCGCGATCCACTTCAAATTCGCTAAGGTGATCAAATAGCCGGTCTGTTTCTACAAACCGCATATCGCTGTCCCCGGTCGCCTGAGGATTCAACCCATCATACAGACTTGGCCCCGCCCAAAGAGTCGTAAAAACCAAGTGTCCAGTGACAAGGCCGTTGCGCAGGGCCCAGGGCGCCATCGACAGCCCAAGCCCGACCAGCACTCCAGCTATACTCAGGAATTTGAACCTCAGCGCCCCCCGGCACAGAAAAATCGCCGCAACTGCAATCAAAACGCCGACATAGAGCCACGTCGGACGAACCAGCGTGGCCAGTCCAACCGATCCTCCGGCCACGAGTGACCGCCAAAAGAGGCGCGAATCGGCGTCTTTCCGCCGAACCAGACATGCGATTGCGATCAGGCTGAGGAGCAGTGTGAACGCGAAAAGTGTTTCGCTCAACATCAGCACACTGAAGAGTGCCATCGTCGGGGAGACCGCAGTATAACCAGCAGCGATCAGTCCCGTCGTTTCATCAACCAGTTCGCGCCCCAGCCAGTACGTCAGCCCACAAGCGGCAGCCCCAATAACGGCGAGTAGACATCGGGCTGCAAACACGTTGTTCCCAAACACGGCCTGAGACAACGCCAGTACCAATGGAAATCCGGGGACGCGTAGCACATACCGGGGCGGCTGATAAATGGCGAAATCTTCCATTGCCACAATATGTTGCGCCAATTCCCAGTAGCCTTCAGCGTCACCGGCGATCAGACAGAGTCTGGCGGGCGGCTGATCAACGCGATGTTGGATCACCACGGCTAGAACCAGGCGTAACGCGAGCGCAACCACCAGCGTGAGCAGCAGGCAGCGATTGGCAGCGACCGTTTCGAGAAGCCCCGATCGGCACATGGTCGTCCATTCCCCCCGCTATTGTCTGCACATGAAGCCCCCATCTGCAGACGACAGCGCCGGATGGTATGACCGATCTGTGAAAAGGGTCAATACGTTCTTTTCAACACCGCCCGGGCGTCATTCGCATCCAATCATTACCGTAAACCGCAGATTTGCGAGGTTAACCCAGCAAGATGATGACGGCGTTCCTCCGGAATTCCTGTTCTCTCTGCACGGTTTCTGCGGTAGTATCGGAGGCGGATCAAACTGACGAGGGAGGCGAATCATGAGCGCAGGGGCAGCATCTTTGACGACGGCCGAGCAATCCGCCGGCGCAACTGAGCGTTGCGACGATGCCGTGCAGACGATCCTCTTCTTTGACGGCGTCTGCGGACTGTGTAACAAGTCCGTCGATTTTGTTCTGACTCGTGACCAGCAAGGGAGCATCAAGTTCTCACCCCTTCAAGGTGAAACCGCGTCTCGATTGCTCACTCCTGCCGACCTGCAAGATCTGAACACCATGGTGCTCTGGATCGAAGGCCAGACCTACCGAAAATCGGCGGCCGCCGTGCGAGTCCTTTGGCGACTGAGTCCAGGTTGGCGATTTCTTGGTGCGCTGCTCTGGCTGATCCCGTTACCGATCCGCAACCTCGGCTACACGCTGGTCGCTCGCAACCGCTACCGCTTTTTTGGCAAGAACGAATCCTGCAGGTTTCCAACCCCGGCCGAACGTCTGCGGTTTCTACCGTGACTGAGCCCAAAAACGACGTGATCGGCGCGGAAAAAAACGAACGCGTGATCGGCGCGGGTCTCCCGACCCCGCCGAAACAGCCGACCGAAGGTCTCCTCTTCGTATGTCCACCAGTTCAGACTCGTTTGTATTGGATCTGTAATTCTGCACTTTGGTTGTGCCTGCTCCACAATCTCATCCTGCGTGATTCTTTCTCACCGGTGGCATTCGTCTACTATGCAACACCGCCAATCGTTCTCGCAATTCCGGCGATCTTCCTGGCCTGGTGGGAGCGTCGCTGGCATGGCACGTTGACAAACAGAGCGAGTGCCGTTCATCGAGCGACGACCGCTCTGGCGATTCTTTGCTTGCTTGACTGGGGCTGGTCAAGTTTTCGAAGCGGCTCAATTCCACCTCATTCCCCATCTGACATGAAGTTGACATTCTGGAATACAGGACGCGGTGAATTTGCCAATTGGGACGCCATCACAGCAGAACTTCAGAAGACCAACGAGGATGTGATTGCGTTGGCAGAAGTGACTGGACGAGAAGTCCAATCTCAAGCGTTCTGGAAGGAACACTTCCCCGAGTACACCGCTGCCTCATTGCGAGAAAACCTGATCGTGCTGGTGAAAGACGGCGACGTCGAGGAACTCGATCATGGAGATCTCGCTGGCGGAGGTTGTTATCGATTGTTCGCCATCAACCTTCGTGGAGAGCGATTCCAAATTTTGCTCGCGGACCTGGCAAGTAACCCCTTTCGCTCACGTCAATCTCCGTTGAATCGACTCTTCGAAGTCCTTCAGAAGAATCAGAACATCCCCACCCTCGTTGTCGGAGACTTCAATACACCACCAACTTCGATCTGCTTCGACAAGTGGAAAAGTCACTTGACCCGCGCCTGGGACGCTGCGGGAACGGGTTATGAACCGACCTGGCCGCAGCCGCTTCCGATCCTGGCAATCGATCATCTCTGGGGAAACCAGCACATCACGTTTCGCCACTGTCGAGCCGAATGGTCACGATGTTCAGATCATCGACGGCTGGGCGCCGATTTCCGAGTGTGCCATTGAATC
>CAIWEX010000275.1 GCA_903911795.1 uncultured Schlesneria sp. | reverse complement strand
TCGACATCGGGAAAATTCATGTAACGGACGAGGATTTTACGCGATTTCAAGGCTTCATACTGTGCTTTGTGGGCTTTGCCGGGATGCGTCGCCCAGACAAAATTGGTCTGGCTGGGAACTACATGATACCCGAGTTCAGTCAGCGCTGCTGTTAACCTCGTTCGCGTTGCACGAATTCGATCGGTGTTCTGACGCATCCAGTCCTGGTCTTCGATCGCAGCTGTTGCTGCCGCCAGCGATAGGGAATCGCAATTGTAGCTGTCTTTCATCTTTCGCAGACCGGCGATGACATCCGGGTGTGCAATTGCGAATCCGAACCGGATCCCCGCAAGACTGTAACTCTTGCTGAATGTTCGCGTGATCACCACTTGCTTGCCGACGGTGCTGTTGAGCAATTCTCCACGGTGCGGGGCATCGCAGAAGTCACCGTACGCTTCATCCAGGACCAGCATCCCTTTGGGCGGTGTCAATGCGATCAAATCGTCCCAGGTCCAGCGGTTTCCTGACGGTGAGTTGGGATTGGGGACGAAGACCAGTTTGCTCCGTTCAATCTGTGGACCAACCTTGTCGAAATCGAAACTCCAGTCAGGTTCGAGCAACAGCCGTTCGTGCCTGGCCCCCTGCAGATCGGCGAGGGTTTCGTACAGAATGTAGCTGGGATAAGGATAGGCGATCTGGTCTGTCGGCCCGGCGAATGAACGGGTCAGGATCGTCAATATTTCGTCGCTGCCGTTGCCTGGAAGAATCCAATCCGGGTCAAAACCCGTGGCATCGGCGGCGGCTTTTCGAAACTTTGTTCCCAGTGGATCGGGGTAGAGGTTCAGCTTCCCCTGAGCGGCAGCGGTCAACGCTTCGACGACCCGCGGGGAGGGTGGATACGGATTTTCGTTTGTGTTCAGCTTTGTCCAGCCGGAATCCTGTGGCTGTTCACCGGGGGTGTAGCCGGCAATACGATCGATCTCGGGGCGAAAAAGACTCATCGGCGCACTGACTTTCGCAGCAGAAGCGGGTCAAACCATCGGACACGAATTGTCGGACGAGGTTCATGGAACTTCAACCGACTCGGCCTCGATTTGGGATTTGCTCGACACGGTTAGCCGTTATGATTGCGACAGACCGAACATTCCCGAGGGCACATGATGGTTTTCCAGGGGCGTGTTCGAGATTCTGGATGAGGTCGACGCGAGTTTCTACCTGAAGAGTCATCATCGCATGGCGAAATCGCTGCTGGAATATGCTGAATGGCTGGCCGAGCGAAATCTACGCTGGCCTGCGCCCCCTGCCTTGGAAACGGCCAAGGCCACCCCATACATCAAGCCGCTGACCGGAATTCGGGCAGTCACCTGGAACGTTTATGGGACGCTGCTCAGGATCGCAGACGGAGACCTGCTGTTCCAGCACCCGCAGGCCATTCGCATGGAAATTGCCTTGGATAAGACAATCCAGGAATTCAACATGTGGAACAGCATGACTCGCAAGCCGGGGAAACCCTGGGAGTACATGCAGCAGAAGTACCTGAAAGTTGTTGAAGACCTGAAAATGGCCTCATCCGGCCGCAAAGGGGACGTGACAGAAGTCAATTCGGCCGAGGTCTGGAAAAAACTGGTGTCGATGCTCGACAAGAAAGACTACGAATACGACACCTCGCTTTATGGCGACATGGACGAATTTTCCGAAAAGGTCGCCTATTTCTTTCACAGTTCGCTGCAAGGGGTTGAGGCGAGCGAAGGGGCCTTGGATGCACTACTCTCGCTCCAGTCCGGCGGCCTGCGTCAGGCTGTTGTGACAGACGGCCAGCCGTTTACACTCGCCCAACTGCATCGAGCCCTGCTGGCTCAGGGACGACTTCCCAGTCCAGACGCCCTTTTTTCTCCGTCACTGAACACCTTTTCCTACGTCGAAGGCGTTCGTAAACCCTCGAAAACATTGTTCTTACGCGCAGTCGATCGGTTCGTGAAGCTGGGAATCGAGCCTGAACAGGTCCTGCATGTCAGTTCACGGGTAAAAGACGATCTGGCGGTCGCAAAATCGCTGGGCATGCGAACTGCGCTTTATGCCGCCGAAAAACTCGGCCTGCAGGTGTCAGGGGAAGAGCTGAAAGATCCAGCCACGAAACCAGATCGGTTGATTACCAAATTGACCCAGGTTCGCGATATTCTCGGAATTTGAGGCGAGACCAAGAAACAGATCTGTCAAAATTCGAGCCAGAAGTGGAATTCAAACATCAGTGAATCCCATTATCAGGAAAGTCTACTTGATCTTTCTGGCAGGTTTCTTCATTCTTCGCCTCCAAATTCGGTGAAATCAGGAGTTGGACGTGCGAACCCAAGGAGCCCGGACATTCGCATCGCGCCAGAAACAGGCCGACGGATAGACGAATAACAGGATTGAAAACTCCCGCCCCGGGTTTTGCAGTGCCACCAGGAGACCCTTATGCCCCCGCAGATGTTGTATGACTTCAATTCGTTCGACCAGAGCAAGCCGCTGTTCACGATCGAAGATATTCGCGAAATCAATCCTCAGCGATTCGAGATGGAGCAGTTGACCGGAATCCTGTCGATCGACCGCGAGGGGCATGGTCTGGTCGGCTATAAGGACATTACCCCCAATGAGTTCTGGGTACGGGGCCACATGCCAGGCTTTCCGTTGATGCCGGGCGTCGTGCTGTGTGAATGCGCGGCACAACTGGCAGGATTTTATGCTCGCAAATACAAATTGCTGGGGGGCGATTTCCTGGGTTTTGGCGGAATGGAAGAAGTCCGTTTCCGCAGCCCGGTGTTTGTTGGCGACCGCTTGGTTATTATGGCACGGCTGCATCGGATGCGTGCCGGTCAGCGTGCTGAATTTAATTTCCAAGGATTCGTCAAAGATAAGATGGTCTACAGCGGTCAGATGATCGGTGTACCGATTCATATCGACCGCCAGACTGTCGACGCTGCTTCCAACGACTGACCGGCGCTCGTCGGGTCGACTTCGTCATTCGTCATTGCCTCCATTGATTTCGTTAAGTCCATGCCAGTACCCATTGTCGATCTCCATCCATACTTCTCCACCGTTGATGAAATCGACGGGGTTATCAATTGGAAATCGTTTTTCGGGAACGATCATCCTGTCGAACTGGATATTGGGTGCGGTCGCGGAAAGTTTCTGTTTGATTCGACCGTCGCTCGGCCGGAAACCAACTGGCTCGGAGTCGAACTCGATTTTTCGGAAGGACGCCGCGGGGCTAAACGGATCGCGAAGCGAGAACTTCCCAACGGCCGGGTCCTTGGCGGTGACGCTCGCGAATTCCTGATCAAGCACGTCGAACCTCATTCAGTCGAGGCAGCGCACGTTTACTTTCCAGACCCCTGGTGGAAAACTCGCCATAAAAAGCGACGTCTCTTTACGGACGAGTTTGCCGACCTGCTGGCAAAGGTCGTGAAGCATGGCGGTTACGTGCATTCCTGGAGTGACGTCGAAGAATACTTCGGAATCATTTCGGCCCTGATGAATCATCACCCCGAATTTGAACCACTCCCTCCTGCTCCAGAACCTGAAGGTAAGGACGACACGGATTACCTGACCGGCTTCCATCGCAGCCGTAAGCAGGCAGGATGCTCGATCTATCGAGGCTTGTGGCGCCGGCGATAGCCCTTATCGGGTCATCGCCAATTCCGTTTCAGTGTTTTCCGCCAGGCTGGGACGTTTGGCGACGTCACCCACAGGAAGACGGACTTCGACCGTCGTGCCGACATCGGGTTCGCTGGTCGCAGTAATTGTTCCGCCATGGGATTCGACGATGGTGTGGCAAATCGCCAGTCCCAGGCCACATCCCCCTTCGACCTGTGATCGGGCTTTGTCGACTCGGTAGAAGCGGTCGAAGATTCTCGGCAGATCCTCAGGTGAAATTCCAACTCCCGTGTCGGACACACGAATCGTTGCCGTATTCACATCATGAGTCACTTCGATCGTGACTGTTCCCTCAGGGCGGTTGTAGCGGATCGCATTGCTCAACAGATTTGTCAGTAACTGGAACAGGCGATCCTGATCGGCAAAAACTGTGACTGGCTGTGCCAGGCATGTCAGTCGAACGCTTCTTTCATGCGCCAGCGGCTGCAACATTTCGGCTGCTTCGTGGGCGACGCGATCGAGTTCTACCGGCTGTCGCACCATTTCGAACTTACCAGAATCAAATCGGGCAAGAGACAGCAATGCATCAATCAGCGACTTCATGCGTAGTGATGCCCGTCGGCACGCCTGAAAGGCCTTCTGGTAATCTTCAGGTGACCGCGGCCGTGCCAGTGCGAGTTCCGCATGTGACAGGATGACGGAGAGCGGCGTGCGCAATTCGTGCGAGGCATCTGCCGTGAATTCCCCCTGTCGTTCGAATGCGGACTGCAATCGATCAAAGGTACGGTTTAAGACCGAAGCGAGTTGTTCCAGTTCTGTGGC
>CAIWEX010000274.1 GCA_903911795.1 uncultured Schlesneria sp. | reverse complement strand
CCATCTTCTCCAGCAAGGGGATGGCTTCGTGATACCGGTAATTCTGAGTGAGAGCCTGAACCTCTTGGGCCTGTTCCTTTAAATTGCCTCGTAACGCTTTCACACTGTCCGCCGCACTTTGGCCGCACGATCCACAAAATTGTTCCCAAACTGGAATGGGTGTTCCGCACGACAGGCATGGTTCAGACAGAACCGAACCACACTTCTTGCAGAACTTACGATCTGTCGCATTGACGGTATGACAGTTTGCACATTCGCCTTCTTGCAGTTCATCTGCGTCCGCTGCCTGCTGCCTTTCCGATGCCAGCAATGCTTCATGAAACTCTACTGCTGTTTGATACCGATCTTGCTTTTTCGGTTTCAGGGCAATCGACACAATGGGACGTAACTGCGCCGGCAAGGCATCGAGGTCAATCACCCGTGGTGGCTCGCCAGTCAACATCTGGTACAACGTCGCCGCCAGACTCCACAAATCGCTGCGAGAATCAGTCAGCGCAGCGTCCTTGCGTTGCTCCGGCGGCATGTAATCAAACGTCCCGAGAATCGCTCCCGTGGACGTTAAACCTGTATCCGCCTGCTCTTGTCGAGCCAGCCCGAAGTCGGTCAGCTTGGCATCGCCACGGCTGGTCAACAGGATGTTGGCGGGTTTAATATCGCGATGAATGATGCCTTGAGAATGCGCAACACCCAGTCCATCCAGGATCTGGCAACTGAGCCTGACCGCTTCAGCGACAGGTAATGGACCTGACTCCAGTTTCTGGAGTAAGGTCCCGCCTTCAACGTATTCCAGAATCAGAAATGGACCTTCCGCATCTCGACCGAAGTCATTGATATGGACGATGCTTGGATGATTCAATGCGGCGATCGACTGCGCTTCAGTCAGAAAGCGTTGCAAGGCACGTCCATTCGTCGCCATTTCGCCATGAACACGCTTGATCGCAACCTGTCGCTGCAATCGTTTGTCGAAGGCAAGAACAACATCACCCATCCCGCCCCGACCAAGAGTCCCTTTGACGTCGTAGCGACTGGAAAGATCAACCAGTTCCATGCCCTCGTCTGCGCCATCGAACGCACCGCCCAGATCCGAAACCGAAGACGTGGCATCGCCTGAGGTCGGTTGATCTCCCAGACTACGATCCACATCCTTGGCTGCCTTGGCGAAATCACCGCCAGTGACGCCATCACCGAGACTCCGGTTAGGCTGACTGCTGACCTGCGGAGCATTGGCATCAGCGCGGTTTTCGCCCTCGCACGACATATCAATCGATCCCGTGTCTGAAAAGGTGTATTCAAGACGGACCTTACCACATAGCTGACTTCAGCTCATCTTTTGCCATCGACATTGATCCCCCTGAGTTCAATCAAGATGGAGTTGAGCGGGGCGATCAAACCGGAATCTTTCGTCGCCAATTACAATCTGCATGCCCAACGACAGTGGAGTCAGCGTCCGCGGTTCCAGTGACACTCCATTTACGCTGACGGAACCTGCACCCGGTAGAACCTCAATCCAGAATGCGCGATCCAGGTACAGGAGTCGAGCCTGGGGCTTCGGACCACAATTCTTCAGTGTAATTGTCGATTGCGTCTGAGATCCACCGAGTATCGCTTCTCTTAACAGCAGGACATAGGATTCTTCGCCTGCCAGGTTTTCAGTGCGGTCGAAGCGAACCGCACTAAGACGATTTTTCAGCGCCAGCCTGGAAACTCTTGTCAGCTGCCCACCGATCAGTTCAGCGTACAGTTCATCCCAAAAGATGAGTTCCTCCGTCGGTTTCAGTCGATCTGGAGCGAGCATTAACATCGTCAAGTGAAACTGTTTCGGAACAGATCCCGTGACGCCAAGATCAATCGGAGTGGGGTCACCCGAGTGCTGCGAGGAAACGTGGCAGAGGTTGTCAACGACCGAGTAACACACCTCCATGCCCTTGGAGGACTGGTCTCGGATTTCGATTCCACCATCCACCACTTCCACCTCAAAGTGAGTTCGTGAGATGTTTCGGGAATGTCCGTCATGCTCCTCGCTGCGTGGCAGGAATCTCAAAACCACATCGTTGTCGCGATTGCGGCCGAACGTCATGCGAGGGCCGCATTTGATCAGATACCTCCGACCATCCTCGAAAAACAGTCCGGCAGATTCCAGGTGTGACCGATTGCTGAATGACTGGGAAACTCTCGGCAGTTGTGACTGTTTCTCAGTGTCTTCCTTAAATTCGTACGAAAATGTGGTAGTCGGCTGATCAGCACTCGGTGCGGGGTTCGCCGGTTGGTCGGCAGCAGCAAAAGCATTGTTGAGATTAATGACACCGCTTTGCCCGCCTTTGAGCACGACCTTGGAGAATTGCGTCAGGTTGTATCCCTGTAAATTCACAATGGATTGTCCGTCTCCGTCAATCTCCAGGACACCGCCTGCCTGATCGCCGGATTTCGGTGCCTTCAGGCGAATCGAACAGCGATAAAAACGAGGCAAGGCAGCGGGCGCATGACGAAAGTAGAGAGTAAAACCGAGAACGTAACTGCCGGGGAGGCAGTCTGCGCCACCGGACGTCATGCGAAACGGAACGTGAAATGTCCAGCCACCCGACTCCGCCGCTTGCAGGGTTCGCAGCTTGTCTAAAGGATCATGGTCGAGCGCATCATCAACATGAATCTCAATCTCTGGACGTGACTCATACCGTGGACACCACAGGCTGAACTCGGGGCGGACCTGATGACCGACACGAGGAAGATCACCCCAATCCACCAGCAGACGGGGACGATAGCTGACATCAGATGGAGTCGGTGCAAGTTCCTGGCGGAAACGCTCCACGACTTCTGCGAT
>CAIWEX010000273.1 GCA_903911795.1 uncultured Schlesneria sp. | reverse complement strand
TCAGCAACTCCTGAATGACCTGAAGGGGATCGAACATCAAATCAACGGCGACCCAGGACGATGTTTACCCCATGTGATGAATGTCAGTTTCACGTGTGTCGACAGTGAAGCACTGATGCTGACACTTCGCGATCAAATTGCGATCAGCAACGGATCTGCCTGCAATTCCACACAACATCAACAAAGCTACGTACTGAAAATGATGGGGTTTGAAGATGAGCGAATCTGCAATTCGATTCGGTTATCGTGGAGCCACGACGAATCGGCCAAAGTCGCGTTTCACTCCCTTCAATCGCTGACAACGCATTTTTCCTCATTCGCAGACAGATAACATGAGCGCCATCGAATTCAGTATTCCAGTCGTTCAAGGAAGACAGGGGGGGCGTCCGTTTTACACGGGAATGTGCCCAATTAAATTGTTACCAAAGTTCTTCCCCATTGGGACAATTCCGGATTTGGCCGACACACACCAGTCGTTTCGTTCAGTAAATCTGGCGCGAGTCCGCGAAATCGCGAAGGAGATTGTTGCCCATCGTGACAACTTCAACTTGGCTGCAGTCACGATCAGCATCGAACAATCAGTGGGGTTCGTTGCGGCGGCTGGATCGACTTCAAAGTCACTTGCAACAGGGGAATTGCGCATCCCGTTGGATGCGAGAATGACGATAATTGACGGTATCCACCGGATCTATGGCCTCCAGCAAGCTCTTAAAGAGCACCGCGACTTGGGTGAGGAATGCCTTGCTGTCGTGATTCATGTCGATCCTGATGGCGTGCGACGTGGCCAGATCTTCAGCGATGTCAAACGGCATGAGCGATCCTCGGCGCAATCGCTCCGCATTGGTCTCGACGACCGTGATGAAACAGCCAAGCTGACCCGTGACGTTATTTGTCACGTCCCTGTTTTCACGAATGCCATCGAGATGGAAAGGACGGCAATTTCCAATCGATCGAGAAACTTGTTCACGCTGAGCGCTTTGTACCATGCGAACCAGATATTGCTGGCAGATCGCAAAGGGCTACCTTACGCGGATCGATTGAAAATCGCCGTAGAATTCTGGGTGGCCGTGGCCGAGCAAATTCCCGATTGGAATGAGATCGTCGCTGGCCCAAAATCGGCGGCAGAGATTCGATCGGAATATGTTCATTGCCACGCCATCGGAATTGCGGCACTCGCACGTGCCGGACGTACTCTGCTCGCTGAATCCCCCAAGGGCTGGAAGAAGCGAATTTCAAAACTTAAATCGTTTGACTGGGCTCGATCCAATTCAGAACTTTGGGAAGGTCGAGCAATGATCGGTGGCCGACTTTCAAAATCGAGTTCCGCAGTCGCTCGGGCCGGGAATGCCGTCAAACTTCATCTAGGCCTGAAGTTGTCGCGAGAAGAATCTGCTATGGAGACTTGATGTGCGGTGTCAATCAGGCGAATCGACGAAATTTCTTCGAACGATGCCAGGCGAGATGCTCTTTGTCAGGCCAGAGAGATTCGTTCTTCGGAAGGAGCAACCGCTGACCATTCATTTCAGCCAGTGGCGTCTGATTCGGGCTGGATTCCGAGAAATTATCGGTGGCAATGACAATGCGATAATCGTCATCGATCGTCCAAAGTCCCGCGTCGAACAGCCAATGAGCGTTCTTGCAAAGTGCGATTCCATTCGTCGGGTGATTGTTTCGCGAGTCTGCAAACTGATGAATATGTGCGGCGTCGACAATCGCCCCGGCAGAAATCGTGGTAACGCGATAACCAGTCAGTGCACAGGTGTAGCGGTACGCAGACACAATATCCAAGCGAAATCGAGCGGATCGCCCCGAGGTCTCGGCGTCATTGGGCTTTTCGAAGCACGCGTCACGCACCGCGATATTCGACGGTGTAATTTCGATTCCGACGAGATGCGACAACGCATTCTGCTCGGCAGGCTCAAAGTGAGTTGCGATCAAAATCTCACGTGCCTGTCGACGAAATTCCGGATCGCGACACGCCGCGACGAAGTCAGGATTCGGGACAACGGAGACGGTAATAGCCCGGTGCTTCGAGTCGTCACCTGTTTGAGTCTTGGGAACCCAAAAATCTTGACTCCCGAGATGATGAAACGGAAGCCGAATATCGGGACGAGCACTCCTGCGATGCTTTGCAACTTCGAAATAGGTATCGAACCGATACCCCATTTCTGGCGTCAGAAAGAGCTGGCTCCCATCAAATTCGCCATTTTCAATCATGTCCAGAAAAACGAGGAGCAAGAGAGGCTTGTGAGGCGCATTCCCTGTTCCTTTTTTCAGATGAGCCATGCGGCTCAGCCATTCCGCGTTGGACATGCGTTTGCCTCGACAACTGCTGTAATCAAGTGTTGATCAATCAATCCGCGATTCATTGAAGTACAGAATGTAGCGTCGTCCGTCTGAACCACCAACTGACCACGAATGTACCGAAATTGCCTGCACACTTTTTAGGAGGATTCAATGAGTGTGAATTCCACGCCGCGGTTTGCAAGCATCGGAAAGTTGTACCTCGATCCGATGAGCCCACGTCTTGGCCGCCACCG
>CAIWEX010000272.1 GCA_903911795.1 uncultured Schlesneria sp. | reverse complement strand
GAACCAACGCTGCATTTTCTTATGGCAACTCAAATACTCGCCTCGTTCTCAGACGTCTTGTCAATCAGGAGGCGTTGGTTCGCGGAGCGAACCACGACTATCGGAGTTCGCTATTCAGTACCGACAGACGCGGCGACTTATCCTGGGCAATCGTTGACCGCGTGTAGAGCAACAGTTTTAGCTCACGAACGGCGTCGCCTCGGACACGAATCGGAAACGTCTCGATCAACACAGGTTCATCGAATCCATGGATGAATTCAGCCGGAAGCAGATGATCGGCAACAACGTAGGCTCGCTCAACATCAGTCAGGTGTTGAGGCGACTGCGTAAAATGACTTGGTCGCGAAATCTGATCGATCTGTCGGCCATCCAGCGAATGAAACCGTAACCAGGCGACGAGTTGATAGGTCGTCGTAAAAACTGGCAAAGACTCGCCCCGTGCCCGGATGGTACTCGCGATATCGCGAGTCGCTTCGTCCATGCGGTACTGCCGCGTGATGCGATCCGCTTCAGTAGGAATTACAGGGAGCGGTCGGATCAGATGGACGGCCAGCACCACAACGGCAATTGACGGAATCAGGAACGCCGAAGCGGTCGATCGTCGCCAGAAAAGGGACTGTTTTACCGAATCATACCAGGCGGCTGCGAGTGGCCAGAACCCGATAAACATCACCAGCGCCCAGTTCCCCTGCAGCGGTGCTCGTGTCGCTTTGTATAGGAAAAATGTCATCGGCAACGCATACAGACATGCACACGCGCGCAGTCGCGGATCGTTGCATAATTTCTTGAAATTCCAGACGACCCAGGGATACAGGAAGAATGGAAGCGTTCCGAACAACAGCAATTGAACGCCAATGAACTCGCCAAACGGTCTCAGCCCGGGGCGCGAATCCCCCATGGAATGTCGCCACTGAAACAGCAACGGAACAAAATCGTGCTGAATGTTGTGAATCAGAATTGGGGACGCCACAACAAACGAGACCACTCCATGAGCAATGTATCCCGGTAGCCAGCGTTTCCATTGATGACGGACCATGCAGAAGCTGACAAAACCTGAGGGAACCGCCAGAGCCATCGTATACTTGCCCAGCACCCCACACCCCAGAATGATCCCTCCTGTCGTCCAGAGCCACCAGGGAATCGGCAAGGCCTCAACGGACGTTACACCTTCGGTCACGGGAGTCAATCGTCGGTGAACCTCGACCAACCACCAGAGATAGGCAGCCCACGCACAAAGCAGCGGAGCGTCGGGCGTAATGAGGACCGCGCCAAACGTGAACAGCGGGGTCAAAATGATTCCGGGCAGCAACGAGCGAGGCCGCGACAAGTGTGCGATCACCGCGATCACAAATACTGTCGCCAGACAGGCGGGAACACGAAATCCGAAAATGCTGTCCCCAAACAGATCCGTGGAGATCCGGATCAGGTACGCGGTCAACGGCGGGTGATCGTAGTAGCTGAATTGGAGAGGTCGAGCCCAGCTCCAATAGTAGACTTCGTCGTCAGCGGCGGGCAGTACTGCAGCGAGTCCCAGATAGACCGCGAGCAACCCGACGATCAACCACGCATCCCTGCGGAACCCCGCACTCATCGTATTCTCGCTCCATCATAAGTCGTGTTGACAGGGGCGTTTCCCCAGTTCGAACTCGGGCAATTTTGACCGGTCTATAGCAGGATCTGGAAAACGCAACAAGATCCGTGATCCACCCTACGTTTGTGACGTGCTCGCTTTGGCCAAGTGCCTGGCTAAATGACCGTGCGCGATTATGGTTGTTGCGGTGGTGCCACTGCTTCGGAGTCCGCGGAGAAGCAGTGGCTGCGCGCAGGGTGGCGGGGGCGCACCCGCTTCGGGGAAGCCCCCGTT
>CAIWEX010000271.1 GCA_903911795.1 uncultured Schlesneria sp. | reverse complement strand
TTGAGTGCTGCTGCTGCATTGTTCTTCTTTTACAACGTTGCTGCTGGCGGTAACCCTCCCAAAAGCAAAGAGAGCAGCGCCAAGGCACATTGATTTTGCAGAGTGTTTTCGGTGTCGTACTGCCTACATGTGGGCCATTACCAATCACCGCGTGGGATTCAGCGAGCCGTATCTGATGAGTCACGGCAACCCCTATGGCAAGGACAGCTTCCCGCCTCACGAGATCGAGCGGCGGATGCTGCTGGCCTTGACCTATGGTGCTTCGCCGAGCATCGCGGTCATTCAACCTCCGCGGTTGCAACAGGACTTGTTTCGATGCATGGATGAAGTGCAACTACGCAAGCCATGGCTGACTCATAAACAGCCCGAGCACTGGGGGGCTATCCTAATGAGCGATAATACTCGCACGTTTTACGGCCGCGATCCGGGCAAAGTCGAAGAACGGTATCTGGCGAGTGTGCTTGGTACTTTTCGAGCCTGTGTGGAAGAGCATCTCCCCGTCAACCTGATCAATGACTGGAACCTGAATTTTGAAGATCTGTCGAAGTACAAGGTCCTGATTCTTCCGAATTCCGCCTGCCTGGATGAGCAGCAGATCAAGGGGATTGCGGCATTCGTCGAAAACGGTGGCGGGCTTGTGGCGAGTCTCGATACGTCACTTTTCGACGAATTCGGAAACCCTCGTCAAAACTTTGCACTCGCGGATCTTTTCGGAGTCAATTACCGCGGCCTGCCGACAACGGAATCGATTGTCGAGACCGATATCGATGTGAACTTTGCGAAAAGTATTGGGGCGGACTACTGGGAGAAACGCAAGAACGTCTTCGATTTCCGCATGGAACCAACATCGTTTCTCAACGCTGGAAAGTTAAAGACATACATCGGCAGCGAACTGGTGACGCTGAAGGGGGCCGCAGTTCGAGTGGCAACCAAGGGCCAGTCCCAAATCCTCGGGACGATCCGTGGAAAAAACGTTGATGCCCCCGAGTTGCCCGCAGTTGTGACAAACAAATTCGGAAAGGGAAAAGTTGTCTACTTCGCCGCCGGTTTTGACTCGGCGTATTACCTGTACCCGTATCCGTACCAGCGTCTGATGATCAAGCATGCGATCACCGAAGTGGCAAACGCCCCGCCACCAGTCAGTATTCAGGCACCAATGTGCGTCCACTCGACCGTCATGCGACAAACTCGGGAAAACGTCAACCGATTGGTCGTGCATCTCTTCAATGATATCAACACGACTGGGGGCCATGCCCTTCCTGCGGACGATGTTCCTTTGCGAGAAGAAGTCCTGCCGATTGCCGATATTCAGCTGACATTCCAGCCAGACTATCGACTCAAAAGCGTGACGCTGCAACCTGATGGAAAACGACTGGAAGTGACGAGGACTCCTTCGGGAAACATGGTCACCGTTCCGCGATTGGAGATCCACACCATGGTTGTGGCCGAATTGGAATGATTGAATCCCCATCCGCGTTGCAAACGGGCAGGATGTTGATTCGATTGTTACAATACCGGCCTGATGGAGTCGTGTTGCTTGAATGGAGTGCTGACCGCCGTGTCGTTTGATGCTGACTGGAATGTTCCTGCCGACGATTTGACGGTACCACAGCGTGCCGCCGTGGAACACTTTGAAGGACCGCTACTCGTACTGGCCGGGCCTGGTTCGGGTAAGACACGCGTGATCACTCGGCGAATTGCCCGACTCATTGAACGAGGTGTCCATCCCTCAGAGATTCTGGCGATCACGTTTACCAACAAAGCGGCTCGCGAAATGAGCGAGCGAGTTCAGAAGTTGCTGCCTGGTTCCCGCATCTGGGTCAGCACTTTCCATCGGTTCTGCTCCCGTTTGCTGCGAGAACGTGGTGCCGCTGTGGGGTTACAGCCCAATTTCTCGATTTTCGACACGGGGGATCAGCAACAGGTAATCCGCCATGTGTTGAACGACCTGAATCTGGATTCCACGCATTTTCCGCCGGGAAAGATCGGCCAGCGGATCAGCCAGGCCAAGAATGACTTGCTCACACCTGAAACATACTTGATGAAGTATGGCGAAGGAATTGGAACTCACCTGGAAGCGGTCGTTGCCAAGGTCTATCCCCGTTATCAGAAACAGTTGCTGGAAGCCAACGCTGTCGATTTCGACGACCTGCTGATGCACGTCGCCAGGATGCTGCATGAGAATGAGGAAATGCGGCAGGACCTTGACCAGCGGCATCGATTTATCCTGGTTGACGAGTACCAGGACACCAATAAAGCTCAGTACCAGATTGTCGCGGCGTTGTCGCAACTGGAGCCAAACCTCTGTGCAACCGGGGACCCGGACCAGTCGATCTACGGCTGGCGCGGGGCTCGCATCGAAAACATCCTGCAGTTTGAGCGGGATTATCCAAATGTCAAAGTGATCCGGTTGGAAGATAACTTCCGCAGTACGCCGGAAATCTTGAAGACGGCCGATGCCCTGATCGCGAATAACGTCCAGCGTAAGGCCAAGCGGCTTCAGACAACCAAGGCCAGCGGCGAAGATGTCGAAATGAGGCTGTACGCCGATGGCCCGGCAGAAGCGAGTGGGATCGCCAATGAAATCCGCGCCATGGTCGAATCAGGCGAACGGGAATGGAAAGATTTCGCGGTCTTTTACCGCGTCAATTCGCTGTCCCGTTCCTTGGAAACGTCGCTTGCACGATTGAAGATTCCGTACCAGGTAGCCGGGGGTGTCGCCTTCTTCGAGCGAATGGAAGTGAAGGATCTGCTTGGATATCTGCGACTGATCGAAAATCCAGTGGACCGCATTGCATTCCTGCGTGTCGTTAACACGCCAACACGTGGAATCGGCAAGAGTTCGCTCGACAAGCTCGTTCGCTGGGCCGATTCCCATGCGATCAGCCTGCTCGACGCCGCACGCCAACCGGGCAAAGTCCCGGACCTTCCCAAGAAGGCCGCAGTGCAGTTGCGCGCGTTCGCGAGTCTGATCGATGAACTCGCTCTGATGGCGACTGGCCCGGCACCTGACGATTTGTTCGGTGACGTCACCGATGAGAGCGATCACGGGGGCTTTGAGTTCGGCGAGAAAGAAACCGACACTCCAGAACGAGGACCCGTCGAAAGCTTGCTGCGAACGGTCATTGATCGCACCGGATATGCCCGTCAATTTGAAGGATTGGACGAAGACGATATCCAGCGTCGGTCCAACATCGACGAACTTGTGAGTGCCGCACGCTTGTACGATCTGCAGGAACTCGAGAACGAGCAAGTCCCAACGCTGGGGGGTTTCCTGGAAACGGCCAGCTTGGCTCAGGATATCGATTCACTCGACGATGCCAGCGGCGCGGTCACGCTGATGACACTGCACGCTGCCAAGGGTTTGGAATTCCCCGTTGTCTACATCGTGGCAGTAGAACAGAACATCATTCCGCACGAGCGATCATTGCGCGAGGGCGATCGGCGTCAATTGGAAGAGGAACGTCGCTTACTGTTCGTCGGCATCACGCGAGCCGAGGAAAAGCTGGTGCTGACTCAAACGCTCCGGCGCGAGGTTCATGGTCGAAGTGTCAGTACGATCACCAGTGATTTCTATCGCGAGTTAATCGTCGAGTTCCGTGACTGCACCGATCAGGAATTGTACTTTTCGAATGAAGTTGAGGACAAAGAGACGGGCGTTGATGGTATCGATGAACATGGATCTGATCGAGTCAATTACGATTACGATCAACCCAAGATTCGTTCCGGGTCTCGAGAACCAAAACCCAAAAAGAAACCGCGGGGAATCACGTCACTGGATGGGCGCTTGACGACAGGAGCGGCATTGCAATCAGGGGCGGAAGCAAAGGTCGAACTTCGAGTCGGACTTTCTGTCGGAATGCAGGTGCGACACCCACGGTACGGACGCGGTACGGTCATCGACGTCAGCGGGATGGCACGCATGCGGACTGTGATCGTGGAATTCGAACAGGACAATCGACGGGAAAGTTTCATCGAAGCAAAATCGCCGCTGCAACCGATTGGATTGCATTGAATGGCTTGATGGAACGCTCACCAACACTTCCTGCGAGGCGCCTTCCGAATCAATTACGTTGGCGGTGTTTCTTCAGTCGGCGATGGATCAATGATTCCCAGAACTTCCATCCGCCGATACAACCTGGGACGTGTGATTCCTAGCAACTCGGCAGCTCGGGCTTTGTTGTCCCGGCATTCGGACAGTGCCTGCTCAATCTGCTCTCGCTCAACTTGTTCCAGAAACTGATCCAGCGAGACAATTCGCGGACGCTGCGCAGGTTCCATTGTCTGGGCCGTGACCCCCGTGCGAAACCGAAACGGCAAATGGTCAGGACTGATGATTGGCCCTGGACAGTTCGCGCGGGCTTCCTGGATGACCTGACGAAGTTCGGCCACATTTCCGGGCCAGTTGTAGCGACGAAACTGTCGCCAGACGTCATCGGACAATCCCCCCACCTGACTTGTCGCTTCACGATTCAACTCTTCCACAAAGTGTTGTGCGAGTGGTTCGAGATCTTCCATGCGCTCTCGTAAAGGCGGCAGTTCCACGGTCAACGGTGTCAGTGCAAAGTATAACTCGCGCGAGAACTGGTCGGATTCCACTAGTGGCTTCAGCGGACGAGTACTCCCCGCGAGGACCCGAACTGCTCGCGATCCGACATCCTGCTTCATCCATTCCACCAGGATCCGTTGGAAGTCCGCCGGCGCCGAATCGATCTGTTCGAAGTAGACCGTTCCGGCACACAGGGCATCGGCCTGATGGTCTTCCCGGATGCGTTCCAGCGTCTGTTCCAGATCCTGACTGGAGCCACGACAGTCGAGCGGGACAAACGCACGCTTTCCGAGAGGCCCCTGGTAATGCATGACCCGGGCCAGATGCTGTTTTCCGGAACCGGTTTCTCCGACAAATAACACAGGTGACATTGACGATTGTGCCAGCCGGATCTGTTCGAATGCCCGCCGACTCGACATGCTTTTGCCAACCAGATTCCCCTCACCGTAATGTCTGCGAATGGACTGTCGCAGGACCGCCAGTTCGGCGTGCAGTTGCTGGGCTGCAGGAACAGGCAGCGACGCTGGCATTTCGGGAACATCAACGACGACACCAAGAATCGCCTTCACATCCTGATCGGTATCGGCCAGCGGGAAAAAATGCAAAAGCCTTGGCAACGGCGAGTCGCTTCGTCGAGGCAGATTGACGGGCGCCTGATAGGGCTTGCCGGTCCAGGTTCCCGGCGGGGGAGCAAGTGCTGCGAGCAGCGCCGCCGAGGTTTGCGAATCGGGCTCGGTGACGTAGTCACACTTCTGCCCCAGCAAATCGGCCGCAGACCAGCCTGTCAGTCGCTCAATCCCGCGATTGAAGAAGACCAGCCGCCGCTGTGCGTTGAGAACAAACAACGCCAGGTCCGTGTCTTTCAGCCAGACTTCCAGGCGGCGAGTTGTACGAGCACGCTTCGGCATGATGGCAATATCAAGTCTGGCCAGTAAAGATCACCCGATCGTGAAATCGCCTCCACCGTGGCCAGTCCGGTGGGGGCATTTTCCTTCGTAATGCTTAACGGCTGACGCGACCGCTCCCACCACCGCGCATCAAGGCTTCAATTTCCGCTCGCGTCGAATCATTGAAGTCCCCGCGAATGCTGTGCTTCAGGCAGCTTGCTGCGACAGCATAGGCCAGTGCGGTTGGCGACTCAGAAAGCCCCGGTGTCTGCAGCGCGAAGACGAGTCCCCCTGCGAACGCATCCCCGGCACCAACCCGATCGACGATATTGCAGATTTCGTACGGCGTATATTTCCCTTCGGCATCGACCGGCGCGAAATAGGCTTGATTCGCAATCGCGTCGAACAGCATCGCTCCCCAATTGTTATGACTGGCAGAAATACTTTCTCGCAGCGTGATCGCGACTCGTTTCAGATTTGGAAACTTCGTCACGATCTGGCGAGCCACATCCTCATATCCGGCGAGATTCAGGACGCCGGCATCGACATCCGTTCCGGCTGCACGAATTCCCAGCACATGATCCGCGTCCTCTTCGTTCGCGATCAGGACCTGCATGCCGGGAATCAACGCTTCCATCGTCTGCCGAGCGAGTGCCGCCGGCTTAGTGCCAGGCTGCCAGTTCCACAGCTTCTTGCGAAAGTTCAAATCGCATGAAACAGGGATGCCACGTCGAGCCGCTTCGTCCACGGAAACTTGAGCGACATCCGCGGCGGTCTTGCTGATCGACGGAGTGATCCCCGTGATATGAAACCAGGTCGCCTTGTCGAAAATGCGATCCCAGTCGTAACGCTCGGGAGGAATCACCGAGATGCTGGAACCGGCACGGTCATAGGTGACGGTCCCACCACGCTGATTGGCTCCGTTTTCCACGAAGTAAATCCCGAAGCGTCCTTCGTCACAACGCAGCAGCAAACTGTCATCGACGCCGTACTTGCGGATTTCCCCGGCAAATGCCGTAGTGATTGGATTGTCGGGCAGTGCCGAACAGTACGCGGCTGTTCCCCCTTGAGCGGCGATCGAAACGGCCACGTTGACCTCAGCACCACCAAACGTCGCCTCCAGAACACCAGGCAACGATCGAGTCAGGCGATCCCATCCCGGTGGCATCATCCGGATCATCACTTCGCCCAAAGTCACAACGCGCATCTGTCGATTCCTCGTATCCTGGCTGAAGCTAAAAACAGTCCCTACTCCGACGTTTTTTCGCCACAGCCGATTTCGGTCCTGCAGCGCAAACGATGTCCGTGAACATACCTTTGTGATATCGGAAGCAAATGAAAACCTGAACGGGGAGAATACCGTGACCACGGCGTTGAGGAAACAGACCACGCGCGAAGCGATTCAAAAAGCCACCCCTGTTTCCGGGGATTGGTTCGCTCTCGACAAACAGCTTTTTGAGTCCGGAATGCAGGTGCATTCGTGAGTTGCGAGATAGTCGTGGTTCGCTCCGCGAACCAACGCTCTTTGCGACAGACTTTTGAAGGCGAGGCGAATCTGTGAGTTGCCATCAGAAAATGCAGCGTTGGTTCGCGGATAGGTTGTGAATCTATTAACTTTTTGGGGTTTGAGATGGTTGGCCGAAAAAACGACGTCGTAGGATCGCTCAGAATCGACGATCGTGGCTCTGCGTGACCAAAAGTTCATCCCAAAAAGCGACCGTTTTAATAAATTCACAGCCTAGGAGCGAACCACGACTATCAGGCACTGGCTCCCGCTAAAATCGTTACCTGCTTTGCCCGCCACCCAGCGGACCGTCCGCTGCAACTTGTTAGCCGCGCACGCGCCGATAATGCATCGCGACTGCGCCGTTGCGGAGCGGCATTGACGAGACCAACTCGAGCCGCCGCGTACTGGGTAGCCCGCTCTGGTAAAGGGTCGGGCCGTGACCGGCGATCCTGGGATGGACGAGGAACTTGTACTCGTCGATCAGATCCATCCGGTCCAGTTCGGTCGCGAGCTTGCCGCTGCCGAGGAGCACGCCGGCAGGGATCGCATCCTTGAGTTTCTGCACGCTCGTGCGCAAGTCGCCGGCGATGTGGTGGCTGTTGGTCCACGGGAAGTCCTTTCGCGTCGACGACACCACGTACTTCGGCTTAGCCTCCAACTTGACCGCCCAGTCGCGCATCGCCAGCGGCGCCTCCACGTCGCCGTGAGCGACCGCTGGCCAGTAGCTCTCCATCATCTCGTAGGTGACGCGGCCCCAGAGCATCGCCCCACCCTCGTCCAGAAGGCGAGTGAAGAACGCGTGTGTCTCTTCGTCAACGATTCCCTCCTGGTGGTCGACGCAACCGTCCAGAGTGACGTTAAGACTGAAGGTGAGAAGTCCCATGCGAGTTTACTCCGAGTTGTGTGTTCCGCTGGAATGTCGCGTTTCGACGAGTACCTCGCAACGGCTAACGGCGGGGTAGCCGGGCCTGAAGGCTTTGCGGAAGGGCCGGAAATCTTGATGTGACCGCGTACACCGTTCACGGGGCCATCCGCTTCGCTCATGCCCCCGCCATGCAGCCGCTTTGTAAACGGATCTTACCGGCGGCGTTCGATAGATAAGAAAAGGATAAGAAAAGCTGCCATGTGGGTTTGGCAAATCTACACTGAATTGCCAAACCCACATGGCAGCTTTTCCGGCCTTTTTGTATGCGAACGAAAATGATCGAGACATTCTATGTGTCCGCCACCGCATGCAGGGAAGCAAGGAATTCTTCGATATCGTTCGCAATTCGGAACTGTCTCTTACCCAAGCGTTTTGCAAGAAACCCGATTCTGTCCCAGAAGTGTATTGCGTCACTGTCATCGCATTGGGTGGAAAGCAGAAGTAGGTTTCCTCCCGGATCTTCCCCAATCGGAAGGAATCCTGCGGAAAGGTCATCCTTCAGTTCTTCGTAAACGGCGTCCAAGTCAACCTCGGACTCGTCATTGCAAAGGCTGTAGAGACAACCAAGCATGACGCACTCGCCACCCTTGTCTACGTTAAACCCAACTTCAGAACACGGCTGTCCGCCGTTCGACGATAATAGGTAGCCACGGTAACTCCGGGGCAGTTGTATCCCAGAATTCTTCTCGAACTCTACAACCTCGCTTTCGGAGGCTGGTGGGACAAATCGCTTCCATTCCAGCATACTTTTCCCTCTCATTCCGAGCCACCGGCTGCAACTCCGCGGGGTGGCCGAGGTTGGCCGTCCTCGGCCTACCTGGGTCGCGACGCGACGAGAAGTTTACCTCGGTTTTAGATCTTCAAAACTTCCTGTGACTTCGTCACCGGTAGCCGAAGCGGCAACCGTGACCACCCATGCGAGGTGCCACAACTGAGCTGAATACATCCAATCTGGACCACCCCGCTGGGTGGCCCAGGTTGGCCGTCCTCGGCCTACCTGGGTCGCGACGCGACGAGAAGTTTACCTCGGTTTTAGACCTTCAAAACTTCCTGTGACTTCGTCACCCCTGAAGCCGAAGCGGCAATCGTGGCCACCCTTGCAATGTTCCGCTGGATGGTCGCTTGTCGGCGGGGTAGCCACGAGGACGGACAACCCGGGCCACCCAGGCCACCCAGCGATAGCAAAGTGGAAGCTTTGGGAAGTTGGCGTCTATTGGGCAAACCTGTCTGGATCAAATGGTACAGCTCGCCCTTGTAGCTCAATGCCGTCATGATCCTCGACAGCTGCATCTAAAGTTGCGATCACCCATCGGCATTTCTCATGTTTTATTCCCAAAACATCGGACATTTTTTCAAAATAAATAGAAATGATTCCAGACCCTAGCTCACGTGATTCTCTTGTAAGATGGTCATTCCACGATGCGTGCTCTGGTTTGTCTGTGCCATCAAAAACGAAATCCATCAGGCCTTTGGGTATCCAAAATCGATATTCTGCAATAGGTGCCAAACGTACCGGCTGAATATGAACCCATACACGCCCAAGACTTTCCGGCACCCCATTTATAGTTAATGGTGCATTACTCATGTACTCCAACCTCATTGTGGGTACTGAACTCAGAATCCAAATCCCTTGCAACTCTGCCTTCCATCTTCGTGCTCTTCGCGTCCTTCTTGGTGAACTGCCGATCGCTATCGTTTTGGTGGCGTAGGCGAATCTGCCTCGCCACTCATAGACATTGCTCGATTCACTTTCCAATGCCGAACACGTACTGCGGCTCGCCGATCCGAACTACAGTTGGGGCGGTTTTGTAGATTCTGATTTTCACTTCTTTGCCTCCGACCTTATCGCCCGCCTTGATCTCAGCCAAAACAAGCTGCTGGCCCCCTTTGTCAGCCAACTTCCATTTGCCACGAATTTCGTCTGCGGTCGCACCTTTGGAAAGCAGCTTTTCAAGAATGTCCACAGGGATAGCCCCTTTGCCTTTCTTCACGACGAATTCCGTCTTGGTAAAGGTCCACTCGAAATCCGGAGTGTGCGACTTCTTGTCTGGCGTGAAGTAGTGGTTCAGAGTCAAGTCGATGACATCCGCCTCACTCACGGGTGAATACTGCCCTTGGGCTCGGACGGCATCGACGGCGACGAACTGTAGGCTACTGATCACAACCGCCAGAACAATAAACCGATCCATCCCACGAACACTTCGCATGAATGCTCTCCTCAAGTATGCCGCCGAACGCCGATTCAACTCCGCTTGGCACCAGCTCGCTTCGAGCGCCGGCCCACCACGACCATTCATAAAGGCAAAGATGGAGGGCCGGCGCGGCGAAGCGCCGCTGGTCCCACCCTACTTTTGTGACGTGCTCCATTTGTCCAGCACGATAGGGTGGCGGGGCGCACCCGCTTCGGGGAAGCCCCCGTT
>CAIWEX010000270.1 GCA_903911795.1 uncultured Schlesneria sp. | reverse complement strand
GAACGCCAAGCACTCGGTTTTCAAACTTTTGATAAATGACACGCCTTGTCTTCAAATCGCTTTTGCCGACTTCCGGTACATTCCCGATACCGATACAGACAAAGGTGTCCTTCGGCACCGCAGACGGCGCGCAAAGAATCGCCTTACCATCGAAAAAATTCTGCAATAATTTCGCATGGCTACCGCTTCCAATAATGGCTACAGCGACATCGGTCATTTTCGTGATCTTAAATATTTTTTCAGGTTAGTGACACGGTTCAACTCAGCCTTTAGACGAAAAATATCAATGCTGATTTGCTCAACATTTTTTTGGAACGGCTCTCTTAGCTTTTTTGCAGCCTTGACTCTTTTCCACCCGCTTCTCAACTTCGCGACAGTCAGACGATCAGAATAAATGTTGGCAGTAATAATGGATTCGTCAAAAACACTAAGCTCGCGCTCAGCGGCTCTCTTTCTGGCTTTTGTGTCGTCAATCTTATCCAGAATTTCCGATTCGCTCATCGTCATGCCATTGCACTCAGCCCGCCGTCGCACGGGATACACGCGCCAGTGATGTAGCTCGCCTTATCGCTCGCCAGGAACAGGCACAGGTCCACCGCGTCCTGCTCCGTCGCCATGCGACACAGAGGCACCTTGGCCTCATACCGCTCGCGGAACTCATCGCTGTGGTCGCGGAAGATGCCGCCAAGGATGATGGCGTTGCTTCGCACCGGAGCCAGCGTGGTGGCCTGATGCTTGGTAAGGGCGATCATTGCGCCCTTCTCGGCGGCGTACCATGCGGGTGTCGGATCAACCTCCGTGCCGTAGTACATCATAGGGTCGGGGCCGAGAGTGCCGTAGATGGAGGCGATGTTGATGATGCACTGGTTTGCGCGTGTGGCCAGATGCTGGTGTGCGTGCCAGCCATAAAGCTTGGCGTTGCACACAACAACATCGTACTTGCCAAACGTAACGTCATGCCACGAACCATCGTCTGAAAGGTCGGTCACAACATCAGAAGACTCGTGCCAATCAACACCGCAGACGCCATCCCCCTGCGCCTCAAACGCGGCACGCAGGGCGCGGCCAAGGTGTCCGGCAGAACCGGTGATAAGGACACTACGCGACTTCATCTCTCACCCTCCATATGCCGTCCACGGAGAACTTCTCAACGACCTCGGAGTCATAGAACAACTCCTCTTTAAGGCGCTCGCCGGGACGCATCCCCACAATCTTTATCTCGATCTCAGACCCAGGCATCTTGCCAGCAAGGCGAATCATGTCCTTCGCCAAGTCAATGATCTTGACCGGCTGGCCCATGTCTAAAACATACGTGGACGGCTCACCTGTCGCCGCGTGAAGGACGAGGCTGACCGCTTCATCAATCGACATGAAGTACCGTTCGACATCCTCATGCGTAACCGTAATGGGTCCGCCTTTAATAAGCTGTCGCTCAAATAAAGGCACAACCGAGCCGGAGGAGCCCAGCACATTGCCGAAGCGGACAACGGTGTACCCGGCCTCCCTGCAAATCCGCTCCGCCCCGTGCTTGGTCTTGCCCATAAAGCTGGTGGGCTTAACGGCCTTGTCCGTTGAAATCATAACAAGCCGGTGGGCAAAGACCTTAAGACACGCCACGGCAACATTCGTTGTGCCTATGATGTTAGTCCTTACGGCCTCAGACTGATTGGCCTCGACCAGCGGGACATGCTTCATCGCAGCAGCGTGGAAAACAATCTGGTCGGTATCGCTGCCAATAAAACAACGAACGGAATTTGAATCCCTGATGTCGGCGTAGATCGCGGTCGCAGACGGTATCTGCTCGCTGATCGAATACAGGTTGAACTCGCAGTTATCGACCAGCACCAATTCTTTCGGATAAAACCGGCTGATCTGTCGCGATAGCTCAGACCCGATCGACCCGCCCGCGCCGGTCACGACAACACGCCTGCCCCTCAACATTTCAGCAACCGTCGTCATATCGCGAACGACATGACTGCGCGGCAGCAAATCTCTCAGGTCAATATCGCGGATCATACCGATCTTATCTCCGCGATCATCTGCTTCAATTCGTCCGGCTCAAGGCTGCAAACCTGATCCGGCCCAAATAATGTCCGGTCCATCGTAAAGTGCTTCTCAATCACCTTCGCGCCGGAAGCGGCTGCGATAACCGCAGCGCCATGCCCAACCGTATGATCTGAGACCCCCCATATTGGGTACAGCGTCTCAAGCCTGGACAGGTTCCTGAAATCAACCTTGTTGAGAGGCGTCGGGTATTTCGATACGCAATAGAGAACCCAATCCTCTGGGTATGTCACAGCCGACAACTGTGCATAATTAATCAT
>CAIWEX010000269.1 GCA_903911795.1 uncultured Schlesneria sp. | reverse complement strand
CTCGGCCATCTCGTCGAATACATCCAGACCGACATCTTTGTCCGCTTTCAGAAACTGCGCGGCCAGCAGGCGATCTACCTCTGTGCCGACGACACGCACGGCACGGCGATCATGATCCGGGCTCGCCAGGAAGGGCGATCTGAGGACGCGTTGATTGGTGATATGCGCGAGGCGCATTTGCGCGACTTCACGGCGTTCGACATTGCCTTCGACAACTACGGCAGTACCCACAGCGACTACAATCGCAAAGTCTGTCACGAAGTCTGGGCATCGCTGCGTGCCGCAGGATTAGTCGTCGAAAAGGATGTGACACAACTTTACGATCCGAAAGCCCAGACGTTCCTCGCGGATCGATTCGTCAAAGGGACATGTCCGAATCCCGCCTGCCATGCGCCCAATCAATACGGCGACAGTTGTGACAAATGCGGACATACCCATACCCCGGCAGAATTGATTGACCCCGTCAGTACACTTTCCGGGGCGACGCCAGAACTGCGCAGTGCGAAGCACTTGTTTGTGCAGATCGAAAAACTGCACGAGTGGTTGCAGGAGTGGACTCAGTCAGGGGCACATCTTCAGGATGAGGTCGCCAATTATCTGAAGGGGCATTTCCTGGGCGAACCGCTGCGTGACTGGGATGTTTCGCGCCCCGCTCCGTACTTTGGTTTCGAAATCCCGGACAGTCCGGGCGATTACTGGTACGTCTGGTTCGATGCCCCGATCGGCTACATTGGTTCGACCGCTGAGTGGTGCGAAAAGAACGGCGAAAAACTGGACGACTGGTGGCGGCCTGGCGATTCAGCAGCCGAGATCCATCATTTCATTGGTAAGGACATTACGTATTTCCACACGCTCTTCTGGCCGGCCATGTTGAAGACGGCAGGCCTGAATCTGCCGACTCGCGTTCACATTCACGGGTTCCTGATGGTGGACGGCGAGAAAATGTCGAAGTCCAAGGGGACGTTCGTCCAGGCTTCAACATACTTGAAGTATCTGGATCCTAACTATCTGCGTTACTTCTACGCCACCAAGTTGGGGCCGCGACTGGATGACCTGGACCTTAACTTGGAAGAGTTCGTGACCAAGGTCAATTCGGACCTGGTCGGGAAAGTTGTCAATCTGGCCAGCCGGTCTGCAAAGTTCATCGAAGCGTCAGGACTATCCAGCACATATCCTGATGACGGCGGACTGTTCCGTGAAGGAGCGGCACTCGCTGAATCTATCGCGGCCGCTTACGATGGCTGTGATTACAATGCCGCCATGCGCCAAATCATGGCACTGGCGGACAAGGCGAATAAGTACGTTGACGAAAAGGCTCCGTGGAAGATCGCCAAGGATCCCGCACGAAGCACAGAAGTTCAGGAAGTCTGCACAGTCACCCTGAATCTGTTTCGCCAAGTTGCCATCTACCTGGCACCTGTCTTACCAAGTCTGGCGACGAAGGTGGGGCAGTTGCTTCAGCATCCAATTGAGAAATGGGAAGAATCCCAGACGCCGCTCGTGGGGACGCGCGTTGCTAAATTCGAACACCTTATGAAGCGAGTCGAACTCGCACAGGTTCAAGCCATGATCGAAGACGGAATTCAGTCTGCAGCGGAAACGTCTGCTCCCTCGACCCCTGCCAGCCCTTGGAACGACGGCCCCGAAGCCCTCGCCGCAGAACCGCTGGTTGCGGAACACTGTACGATCGATGACTTTGTTAAAGTCGATCTGCGAGTCGCACGTGTGGTCGCAGCGAATGAAGTCGTTGGTGCAGACAAGTTGCTGCAACTGACGCTCAGCCTCGGCGGTGAAGGGACACGAAACGTGTTCGCGGGCATCAAGAGTGCTTACAAGCCGGAAGACCTCGTCGGCCGACTGGTCATTCTGTGTGCCAACCTGGCACCTCGCAAGATGAAATTCGGCATCAGTGAAGGGATGGTTCTGGCGGCTGGAGCCGGTGGCAAGGAGATCTTCCTGCTGAATCCCGATACCGGGGCTAAACCAGG
>CAIWEX010000268.1 GCA_903911795.1 uncultured Schlesneria sp. | reverse complement strand
TCATATATATCAAACAGTCCAACGCATGAAATGTCAACAATAAAACAACCATGCACTCCAACGGGATGCACTTGGTTAATCCGTCGCAGATGTCCCGGGGACTTCAGGCGGACTGTCAACGTTCTGCAGGATATCTGGACCTGGCATCCATGATGGCATCGTCAATTGAGGCAACCAGCGGGCTTTGTACGCGCTGATCATCGCAGCAATTATCAGGGATCCAACGCTCCACGAAAAGGCGGTCATCGCCTGCCACCCGACGAGTGATGTCGCGGAACGGAAGCCGAGCGAAGCCAGTCCGTAGCCCATGACGGTTGTCGTACCGATAAATCCACCCCAATAGAGCCGACTTTGACAGATTTGGGCACAGATGGCGCATGTCATCGCCAGGGCTGCAACGTAAAGGAATCTCCACGGAACTGGTACGTCACCAGCGACGGGAGTGACCAGAATGATCACACCACTGATCGGCAGCCAGAGCGCCGTGAATTGTCGTAATACCAGCGACAATCGATCACGTTGAAACAGGCTGAGCATGACTGCCGTCATCAGGATCGTGTGATAACACAGAGTCGCACGAAACCCAATGTCCGGCAGGGCAAACCAGAATCCCATCGCCACAACTGCCGAGGCAGCCAGTACCATCGGAGTCGAACTTCGATAAAGACCAAGTCCGACAAGAATCAGACCGATCGCAAACAGAGGCAGCGGCTGCATTACGAACGTGTCCGTCGATATGGTGGAAGGTCCGATCCACGTCAGAAGTGAAATGGAGCCGAGCAATCCATAGGCTGCCAGCGGTGCCTGCCGAATTACTCCCCAGGCATAAAATGCAATCAGCAGCAGTATCATCAGCCAGACCTGCGAGCCGATCGTTGTGCTGACTTGAGATGCAAAGTCGGCCGAAGCCAGCGTATTCGCATGGGGCCACGCCAGGAGAAGCAGCAATGGCGTGAATTGCATGATTTTGCGGGCCAGTTGCAGATTTCGGTGTGTTAGCGCCCCTTCCAGAACCAGCAACAGCACGGCGAGCAGGAATGGCGCGATGAAGTAAGGGCGCCAGATGGTATCCAGCACAATTCCCTGACGTACGTCGGGTGACGACCAGATGGGGCCCGTCTGACTGAACGTCAGCGTCAACGCATACGATCGCAAAATCACGGCGACCGCAATCGCACCAAAGGCTACCCAAGGAAAGACTGGCCAGGCCCACGGCGTTCCGTTATTCGCGAAATAGTCTTTTCCACGACGGACGGCTGGCATTAGAGTCAGGCAAAGCAATGCCGCGACCTGAGGAAACAAAAAAATCGTCCAGTCGAGCGTACTGGATGACCGTGGATGCAATTCGGGTGAACACCACCAAGGGGTGACATAAAACAGCCCCAGAAACAGGAAGAACGGCAGCAGAAAGGCCCGCCCCAGACGGATCCCCGTACCACGCAGAACTGCGACAAGAACGACCGTCGAAAAGGCGAGTCCAATCCCGAGCAGCGCAACGGCACCGCTGGAGGACTCCATCTGCACGAAGAGATCATCCGCACTGACGGAAACGGCAAGGAACATTAAGAGCAACAACAGCAGGATGGACCGCGCGTCATCCCAGACACCACCCCAGCGGACGATGGCAATTCCTACAAACGCCAGCAAGGACGTGTAACCCGCAAGGACTCCCATCATGACCCAGCAGTTGATCGCTCCGATCTCAAGCTGGCCATAGGTGGCGCGCACTGCATAAAGCATCAGTAGCGCGCTGATGAAGTAGAATGGGTTGTTCGTCCAAAGCCAATGGACGACCGACGACCGAGTGTTGAACATGGTCTGGCTCCGAAAAAGAAAGAAATGAAAAACGACGCGGGGGAAATAGAGATGATGGGAACACCCCCGACACTGGCATTATATCGGAGGGCGATCCTGGAAAACCCCCTGATTTTCGTTTTTCAGTTTGCTGCGCTTCAAAGTGGTGATGCAGAAAGTGGTGATGCAGACTTCGTGGACGGCGATGGGACCGGCCCGACTTGTTAGCAAGTATTGGGATGGGTTGTTTGCAGGGAACGTATAGCACCCCGAGTCTTGACCGAATGCCAATAGTTTCGGGAGCATTCAGCTTGCCACGTCTGTTCCTCAACTCACAAATTCCATTCGCGATGATGACGCGGCCGACGTCGCTCGGGGCAGGCATAATATCGTTGACGTTGACAGGCAGTTGAGAGTTGGTCAGCCTGTGGTTCAATCTGAGGAGGATTTGAGATGGCTGCTCGACGAAATCTCGCGGTGGCAATTCTGATCGCAGGCTGTCTGACCGGTGCCATTCAGACAAAAAAGTTTATTGGTTCGCTGTCGACCACGGATGGAGGAAGTCTTGCCGAACAAAACGGCAGACTGGTTCTGATCTCTGGCCGGGGAGCGGATGCTCCGCCAATCGAGGGCTTTCAAAGTGTCTGGAAAATCAGTTCCCCCTATCTGCAAACGGCAAAGGGAAAGTACCTCGCGATCGATCAAGTTGACGATGACGTGAAGGTCTATCTGGCCGACAAACCGGGCGAATCCACGAAATGGGTGATTGACGTCCTGGAAACGACCAGCCCCAAGCGTCCAAAGAGGGGTTCAATTGATGAACGACAGATGCTCGTAGGGACTTCTCAATCAAAGTTTCGTTTGAGTATTTTTGATGGTCGCTTCAAGGGCTATTACCTCGCCGCCAAAGAAGAGCAGTCACCGACAGCCGTCAGCCTTCCGCGTGTGCTGGCGTTTAAGGTTGTCAAGAATCCGAAAGAGGCGTTGACGTTTGACTACGTCGATACGTCGTTTCAGATTGATCACAAATGAACGTACCGTTGGCCTGTTAACGCGAACGAGGACTGATGGTAATGCGGGGCAGCAACACGGTGTGAATCTCGACTTCCAGCCCCAATTGTTCTCGCAGAGCTGCCGGAGCCAGTTGACGCATCAGGGTGATACGCTTCTTTTCATTCACGACACGATCAGTATCACCCGGTGGGACGAATGGTGGCCACGAGACTTCCCATGTCAGGGGATCGTCGCCTGTAACATCTGCTTCGAACAAATAATCCAGCTCGAGTGACATGGCTACGTTGGCGATCAGATCGGTCAGCGTTCCGCTTCTGCCATAGGGGCCAACAGCGGCTTCCGAAGCCAGCTTGATCGGCACTCTCTTTCGCTTGAAAGAGCCGGTGTCGAGTCGACCACGAACATGCAGGGCTTCGATCATTTCGCTGTCGACAACCAGTTCGACCGGCAAATGGCAGTCGTTTTGCAGGATCAACTCCAATTTGGAGATTGCCTGGACACCCGGAAACCGTTCCCGTAATACAATGTCTCCCGAGTACGCCACCTTGTCAAAGGGTTGTTCATTCCATTTCATCTGTTGAAAGCGAATCCGACTCGCAGGAAACTGTGGAAACGCGTGGTGCAGTAACGTCGCCAGAAACACATCACCTGAACTGGCATGAACGCAGCGAAACGCCCCCCGATCATCAACGACAAAAATCATCGCGTTCGGCGGATTCTCTAACTGCGATTGTGTCAATTGAGATGATTTCATTCAGGCAGGTGGCGTTTGTGTCCGCTGGCGCAGCGACTGCCAGAATGCCTGTCGGCTCGTCGTAAACGGGGGCGGAATGTATCGCACATATTCCTTTTCTGCGAGGGCATAGTCTCGCGGAAAGTTGTTCAAATGGACCGGCACTTCAGCGTCAGGGATGGTGGCCGCGACTTTCTGGACTCGCACGACCAGCTCCGCCTTTGATTTTTCATCAACAGGCACGCCAGCTCCGATCTGTACCAGCGATGGATGAGGCGAGAGTTGCAATTGTCCTTCGACGGACGGCGGTACGTGCAATGTGAACTCGCCGCGCTGATCGACTGCGGCAGACCAGCGCGTCCCCAGTTCCTTGGATCGAAACGCAATTCGCACGTCACCCTTCGGCAATAACGGCCCATTTCGGCCGCGATCCCACGCCATGCCACGAACTTGCCGCATCGGCTGGACGACAATATCTCCAGCCTGCCAGGGGACTCCCGTGACCAGTGATTCCGCTTCACCGGATCGAAACTGGTCAAAGGCCATCAGATGAATCCAATCTCTGGGCAGCCCCGTCAATCGAAACCTTCCCAGTTCGTCTGAGACCGTCTCGATGCCGCGCAGATCGATCTGACGCCGTGTGCCGACTGCTGCCCCCACAGGACGAACCAGACCGACGACTGTCATGTTCGGTACCGGTGTGCCTGTTTCATCCACGACGCGTCCGATGGCTTCTCCGGAAGGAACCAACTCCACGTCCATCGGCTCCATCGTTGCCTGAAATATTTCGAAGCCCCGTTCATGGCGATTCTGTGGCGCTGCCGCCTGCAGGCGCAAGGCACAGGGCAGATACCCATGAGCGTGAACCCAAATGCATGTTCCCGCTGTTCCAACGGGAAACTGAATGACTCCCTGACGATCTGCAGTCAGGCGAAGTCCCATCTTGGCACTCGGTATTCGTGCCGCGTCTGGCCAGTCTCCTCCGATACAATCTGCAGTCACATCCGTAGCCGGTTGCTTGTCGATTCCGATGAACCGGACAGCGCCGATCAACTTGGGTTCAGCCATGACGTACGGAACTGGGTGATTCAACAGACGAATCTCAGGGAGCCATCCCTGCAAATCCATGACCAGGATCGAATGTTGAAGGGAAATCGTCGCCGATGGTTCGACTGCCTGCTCATTCGTCAACCAGAACCGGCCGATCGAGTCTGTGATGGTCTCGTGAGTCACTTTCACATTTGTGACGGTCTCACCCGTGGAGTCTACCTGGCGAGGCCGAATCTCATCGGACCCTTTCAGCAGTCGAACGCGTACTCCCTTCAAGGGGCGTTTGACTGCATCCACGCATGTTCCCGGTGACAGGGGAAGTGAATCATTCGCTTGTAATGCGACGCTCGACCAACACCAGAATGCCAGGCCGATGAACCATGTGCTTTTCAAAAACATTGGCTCCCCCAGGCGATGGATTCTGGCGAACAATTCCCGATTGGTGCCCTGTCCAGTTTTGATTCTGGGACTCATGGACCCAACACGAACTTTTTGCTGTGATACGGCAATTGTTCAGGAAAGTCGAGTTCCCGAGGGGCATCGCCGGGCAATCGGCTTTTTCAATCTAGGGTGGTCCACCCTACTTTTGTGACGTGCTCCAGCATGACAGGGTGGCGGGGCGCACCCGCTTCGGGGAAGCCCCCGTT
>CAIWEX010000267.1 GCA_903911795.1 uncultured Schlesneria sp. | reverse complement strand
GTTCGTCGCCGTCGAATTGCTCGACGACAAGTAGTCGGAGCTTCGGTTGCGTTAAATGATTGCACTGCACGGCTCAAAGCAGCCGTGCAGTGGCACAAAGTGATCCTTGCAACGCTGCTGAATGGGTTTCCGCTTGGGCTTGCCCCAGCGGAACCAGCAACTGACCAGTTACAATAAAGCGACCTGACTGGAAACAGCCCTCCGCCCGGCTTGCCCGGGTGGTGGCGACGACTTGCATCTCAGACCCAACGCACTCGGACCCGGAGAGAACGTCATGCAGCGGATCGATCGCGAACAAGCTCGTAAGTATGCCTTCGACTTCCGCGACGAACCGCTGCTGAAGGTTCAGCCGGGTGAGAGCTTTGAAATCGAGACCTACGACGCCAGTACGGGGTTCTTCAAGTCGGCCGCCGACCTGGCGATCCCCGGAAAGCGACCCGGCTTCGACAGAACGCCAGCCCTGGCAAACCCCATCGCGGGGCCGATCTTTGTCGAAGGAGCGGAAAAAGGAGATACGCTCGTCGTCACGGTCGAGGATATCCTCGTCGACAGTTATTCGTGGGTTGCCACAGGGCCTCGCCGTGGTCCTCTCGGTGAATCCACTCGCTGGCCGGAACTCTCCAGCGAGTACACGACCAAGATTTTTCAACACACGCCCGGCCCCAGCGGAACGACCCGCGATGGTACGCTCCACTTTAGTGACAAGATCCAGTGGCCGATCACTCCTTTCATCGGCACACTCGGTGTCTGCCCTGACCGCGAAGTGACGACCAGTCTGGACGGGCAGGGGGAATGGGGCGGAAACCTGGATATCCGCGATGTCGCACCCGGCAACCGGATTCTGCTCCCTGTCTTCCATCCTGGGGCACTCTTCTGCATGGGTGATGTCCATGCCAGCCAGGGTGACACCGAATTCACGGGAACCGCGGCCGAAACCAAGGCCACGACACGGATCAAGCTGGAAGTGATCAAGGGTCGCAAGACCCCGTGGATGAGAATCGACAAGCCCGATTCCATTGTGGCGATCCATGCTTCACGACCGCTGGAAGTCGCCGTGGAAACGGCCACCATCATGCTGATGGACTGGCTGATCACAGACTACGGGTTTACCCCGACCGATGCTTATTGCCTCGTCAGCACCTGCCCGGACTTCCGCATCAATGTCTACCAGATGTGCAAAATCCGCAGGCTGGAACACGTGGCGGGTGCCGAGATCCCCAAACGGTATCTCAAGTGATTACTTGACGACAAAATTCAACGCGACGGTCGACTGTTTGCCGCTCAGTTCATCGACGACAGTCAGCTTGAGAGTGTGCGGTCCCAGTGGCAGTCGCTCGGGGATCGTGAACTGATAGTTGTGAAAGTAATCGCGACGCGGGTTGCGACACAGATCTTCCGTCGCGGCAAAATTCTTCTTCCAGCGGATCTGTCCGTTGGGGCCGACAATCTCGACCAGCGACCGCAGCAGCGTCCGGTATTCACCCGACTGCGTCGGTTCACTGCGGAAGTTTTCGATTTCGGCATATAGCAGGACGAGTTGGCCCGGAACAAACTCTTCGCGAGGAAATCGCTTGTAGTTGCCGAAGTACGAGATCTCTTCACAGAACGCGGGATTGCGAATCGTCAGTTCTGCCTGTTCCCGCAGCCGGCGAAGTGCCGTGTTCACAGGGGGAATTGTCTGGGCAGCTCGCTCCTGATGAGTGAGGTCTTCAGAATCGAGTGAATTGGTGATGGCCCATACGATCTGTTGCCAGTATTCCTGATCCGCCGGATCGAGCGAAGGAATCGCCATCAGCGCACGCTCGGGGTATCGAGCGACCAGGTAAAGCATCCTCAGATGAACCTGTCGCCGTCGATATTCCGCACGTTGAACCGGATCCGTTCCAGGAGACGATGATGCCAGATCTCGTTCCGCACGCGCGATCAGTTGTTCCAGTTCGGCCTGCCACGGGCTGGGCGTTTTGACACTTCGAGCTGCTGTCAGTTGAATTCCATCGGTTGACTGGCCCCAATCGTCGTGCTTCGCTTCCTGAGGTGTGGAACGATCGATCTCAGCCGGTTCCGATCCCGCAATCTGCAGTCCCTGCAATTCAACGGGATTGTCAGTGCTATCACGGTCGGAACGGAATTGAGCATCTCGGACACCGCTCGCGACATCATCCGCAGCAACTTCATTCCCGGCAGTCACAACCGACGAACCGGAATTCAATCCTTTCACAATCTCGGGAACGTGGCCAGTAAAATCAGATTCCGCAGGAATCGCTGTGTCGGCTATGTCGCGCCGAGGAGGCCGGAACGACACAACGGCGGATTTCTCTTCAGAATCTGCGGTCGATTTCCCGGATTTTTCCCGATTCCAGTCGCGTCCCGCCAGATTAAGCCCGCGCGCTCCCCCCGCCATTGTGCATCCCGAAGAGATGCACAAGCCAAGCCCGATCAGCAACGGACCGACGGTTCGAAACATCGGGGAAACCCGAGAATCCAAGTGGTTTTCGTAGGTGAACGGCCTGGTGAAAGCGCAGCAAGCCCCTTCCAGCCAGTACCGACAACAGATCAATGGGAGATATGTGCGGGAAAACTAGTGGAATCTGCCGAATGCAACAAGATCAGGTTCGAGTCGCGCCGTTGAAGGGCAGAACGCGCGTTCGGCGCGGGTCTCCCGACCCCGCCGAAACCCCGACCGCAGGTCTGCTCCGAAAATACTCCGGGTGCTGGTTAAGTTTGTGCGCACGGGTTGCGGTCGCCTCGGGTTGAGGCGTGTTGGCCGCGGGTTGCCGTGTCATCGCCGTTCGGGAGCGATTATGCGGCAGAATCCTTAGGTTTGAGTTCAACGTTAAATCCAAGGCTTTCGAGACGCTTGACGAGGTAGCGTCGGTATTGCTCCGGCTTGAGTTTGTCGAAGTAGTCGACTCCAAGGTCTTGGTAGAAGTCGTTTGAGGTAAG
>CAIWEX010000266.1 GCA_903911795.1 uncultured Schlesneria sp. | reverse complement strand
CTTTGGATTAGCCAAAGATGCGGCGGTGGATGGCAACATGTCAGTCGCAGGCGCTGTCATGGGCACCCTGGATTACATGCCTCCCGAGCAGCGAAAAGACTCTGCTCAGGTGGATGCCAGAAGCGACCTGTGGAGTCTGGCGGCGACCCTGTATCAGATGGTGACGGGTAAGACGCCACGAGTGATCAAGCTGAATGATGTTCCAGTTCAGCTTCACGACGTTCTAGCCAAAGCATTGGAAGATGGCAAAGTAAATCGCTACCAGTCTGCCCGTGAGTTTCGTGATGCCCTGCGATCCTGTCTGAAACCGAACATTCCCGTCCCTTCGGTAACGGTGGAACTTGAAGAGGGCATCTGTCCTGCCTGTGGTATCCAGAATAATCTCAACCGAAAGTTTTGTCGGAAATGCGCCACCTCGTTACTGATGTCGTGTCTGTCGTGCAGCGTCGATTTGCCCGTCTGGGACAACATCTGTGGCGAATGCGGTGGAAACCAGCAACTGCTGCAGGCGGCCAGAACTCGGGAGTTGGATTCGCAGCGAGACACCGCTGAAGCGTTGCGTTCCAGCTACCACTTTGCGGACGCAGTGCAGATTGCAAGTAAACTGGCGGCCTTAACAGATGGTCGTTTCGCAGGTCAAAAGCACTGGGCGGAGATCTTTCTTAGTGCCGTGCATGAGGAACAATCTCAGCAAATGACGCAAGCGACGTTCAGCCTCGAGTCTGCGCAGAGGCTCCGGAAGGAGTTCGACTACGCGAACGCAATCTACCTGTTGGAATCCGTGCCAGAACCGATGCGATCACCGGATCTGATGTCGTACTTGCAACAGCTATATTCCGATCAGGAAGAAGTGGATCAGTTGATTCCAGTCATAGCGGATCGTGTCCAGCGGCGCGATCTGGTTGGTCTGCTGACTCAGGTTGATCGAGCCGTCGAATTGCAGGGCGACCGTGCCGACCTACTAACGCTTCAGGGGCAATTGCGTGAACGGCATGAGAAGCAGATGCGCCATCGGGACGAAGCTTATGAAAATGCAGCCACGATGCTGAATCGGGGGCAAGCGAAAGAGGCGTTGGCTCTCTTACAATCCGTCAAAACATTCGCGTTGCGAAGCTCCGATTTGGAATTGAAAACGCGCCTTGAGAAAATCGTCGCCGCCGAAGACGACCTGATGGAATTAGTGCGAACTTGCAAGGCTGATGGAGTGCTGGAGCCAGACGAGGTGATTTCGTTGCTGGTCACCTCTGAAAAGTATCTTCGGATGAACACCCGTCACGAGGAGATCATCGCGATGCGTAATAAGCTGGTCGGCAAGATTCGGAAAGATCATGGACGGTATGCTCGTAGTCAGAAATTTAACGAGCTTTCAGTGTCGTTGAAGGAAACGATATGGCCATCTCCTCCGCTTGCAGTATCGCCATTTGATGCCTTACAAGCCACAACCCATCAGCAGAACTTGGCGGTGCACCTTGGCACACCAGTGGAGATCGAGAACTCAATCGGGATGAAACTCACACTAATTCCAGCTGGTGAGTTCACGATGGGGAGCAGTGCTGCGGATGTTAAGGTGGCG
>CAIWEX010000265.1 GCA_903911795.1 uncultured Schlesneria sp. | reverse complement strand
TGCGACGAGTCTTTCTTGATCTGGCGGGACGAATTCCCTCCGCCGAGGAAGCGCGTGCCTTCTTGAAAGATCCCGCCGGTGATAAGCGAACCGCGTTGATTGATCGGTTGCTCGCTTCACCCGAATATTCCCGTCGGATGCGAGATGCCTGGAACGTGCAGTTGATGGAACGCGCCGGCGAGCACGAAGAGTGGCTGCAGTTCCTGGAGCAATCGTTCGCCACCAACAAGCCGTGGGATAAGCTGGTCCGCGAGATCCTGAATCCGAACCCCGACGACGAAACCTCGCGCGGGGCGGCGTTCTTTCTGACGAAGCGGCTGGAAAACTATGGACAGCAACCGGTCGATCTTCCCGGATTGACTCGTGATGTCGGTCGATTGTTCCTGGGGGTCGATCTTCAATGTGCACAGTGCCATGACCATCTGACAGTCGAAGACTATAAACAGATCGATTTCCAGGGCCTGCACACCTTTCTTTCACACGCGACTATTCGGACCGATCTGAAGTTCCCCGCTGTTGGTGAAAAGGTCGTCGACAAGAAGACGGAATTCATGTCGGTCTTCGTCAAGCAACCTCACAAGACCGGCCCACGGCTACCATTCGGGACCGAGATTGAAGTCCCGGCATTCGTCAAGGGAGAAGAATTCGCCCTAGCCCCGGATCGCAAAGTGAACTTTCCCGGCAAGCCGAAATTCAGTCCGCTGGCGATCCTGTCCGAACAGCTTCCTTCTGCAACGAACTCGCTATTTGTCCGGAATGCTGTGAATCGACTGTGGTGCCAGTTGATGGGCCGCGGATTGGTTCATCCACTGGATTTGCAGCACAGTGGAAACCCCGCCTCGCATCCCGCCGTACTCGATCTTCTGGCGTCGGAGTTCTTACAACATCAGTTCGATATCAAATGGCTGCTCAGGGAACTCACGCTGACACGTACCTATCAGCGATCGAGTCACCTGCCCGCAGGATTGGATCGCGAACCGCCGGTCGACAAATATGTCGTGGCGATTGAAAAGCCACTCTCCGCAGAACAATTGCTGATGAGTCTGCTGCAAGCCACAGGAGAAGCATCACGACTGCCGATGACGGTTCAAGTCGAAGGGAAGCCCAAACCGAATCCCGCTTATGAAGACTTGCGGAAACGATTTCTGGCCGCATTTGCAAATCCCCCGCGCGATCCTGAAGGTGAGTTTGCCCCGTCCGTCAAAGCGGCGTTGTTCCTGTCAAATGATGCCAAAGTGCTGGAACTGCTGAAGCCTCGTGAAGGCAATCTCGCTGAACAACTCTTGAAAGAACCCGATGCGGCGAAGTTGGCAGAATCCCTGTTTCTCGCAGTTCTGACGCGTACCCCGGCGTCGGATGAAGCTGAAGCCGTGAAGCAATTCCTCGCGACACGGCCGCAACAACCAGGCAAAGGAATTGAACTCGCGATCTGGGCGCTGCTCAGTTCCACCGAGTTCTGCATGAACCATTGAGGCTGTTCATCGCAAATGAAAGGACTCGCGTGATGCATCGTCATGCCCGTTATGTCGTCGGTTTGTTCACTATCGTCCTAACTTTTGTTCTTTCATTTTCCGTCTCTGGGGGCACCTGAAAGCTGCCACAGCCGCCTGGAACGGTACTACCAGACGCTGTAAGCCGGCTTGCAAGACCTGATCGCTAAAACACGTAATTCAGGAATGTGCACGGTGAATTTAAGAAAGTGGTTGTTTGCCATGTTTCTCTGCTTGTTCCCGCTGGTGTTTTTGGGGGGTGGAGTGTGGATACTCGTACAGTCTTCGCAAGACATGCAACGCTGCCGGAAAACAGCCATGTGGCCGACGACGCCTGGGACCTTGGTGAACGTTTCGATCGAAGAGATGGGTGAAAACACTTACGAAGTCAAAGTGAAGTACACGTATCAAGTGGACGACGTTCCCTACGAAGGCGATCGAGTTGCGTTTGGTTATTCCAGCGGTGCTCGTGAACGCCAGGAAGAAATCCAACAGAAGTTGAATGTGGCAAAGGCTATCGCTGTACGCTACGATCCTGCGAATCCTGCTATCGCATGTTTGTCATCAGGCCTGAGCATTGCAGTTCTGCAACTGGTGCTTCTCGGTGTCATTCTCATCGTCAATTCGATCCTCGCCATGATTTTCATTTCGATGACCGTGATGAGCGAAACAGCGATCATGGCCGATTTGCTGATTCAGCGGACTTGACGCATGGCAGGAACTGACACAACTTCTCACCATACAAGTGCAGCAACCAGGCAAAGGAATTGAACTCGCGATTTGGGCGCTGCTCAGTTCCACCGAATTTTGCATGAACCATTGAAGCGGCATTTGCTGCTTCGTTGACGCTGTTTCTAACTTCGGTTGTGACCGCTACAATCTGACGCAGGAGAAAACTCACTTGTGGCATCGGCGTCAGCTTCTGATCCTGGTCCTTGTCCTGCACACGGTCCATGTCCCCATCCCAATGCCCGATTTGGATGGCGAATGTCGAGGTACGCCGATCCAGAGTCTGGTTGAAGGTCAGGCTTGGCATCCGATATTGCTCGGTGTGCGACCCAATGACGATGTCGATCGAGGTCCAATTCGTATCGACGAATCGGGGACCTGTTTTGATTTCGCTCCGTTTGGGGAATTTGCGAACATTCAAGGTAGCCCCAGTACTGGCGCAAGTCCGTCGACTCCTGGGTTGTATCCAATCCCTGACGTTAGTTTTCCCGTCAATTTCTGCAGCACGAGCCACTCAGGTTGCGCCCGCAAAACGGGGCAGATCCGAGGATCGCGGACGGCTTCTGTCCATTTCTGCCGTTGGCAGATTTAGAAGATTTCTCGGGCACATCGCCCGATCGCTTTCTGCCGGACTTCTGTCGACCATCTGTATCGCGTGTCGCCGCTGATTGCATTTCAGCGGACGCGTTCCGCTTTCTCCGAAAGATTCCCATGACCGAATATAAAGCAATCCGAAACCGTCCTGGCTTTACATTGATTGAACTGCTGGTTGTGATCGCGATCATCGCGGTACTCATTGCGCTTCTTTTGCCCGCTGTGCAGCAGGCACGCGAAGCGGCTCGGCGTACGCAGTGCCGAAACAACCTGAAGCAATTTGGACTGGCAATTCATAACTACCACGACACATTCAATCTGGTTCCTCCAGGCTGGATCGGTGTCACTGCCAATCAACCTGACGTCTCTGGAATTAATGGATGGAGTTGGGCGTCTCGCCTGCTCCCTCAACTGGACCAGTCCGCACTGTACAATCAGATTAACTTTAACGTGCAGGTCGGAGCCGCTTCGAACGCGATCGCACGTGCTACGGCAGTCACCGTATTCCAGTGTCCGTCAGACCTCGTTCTCAAGAAATGGACGATTCCCGCTGCAGGGACGAACACCCCGCTCGCCGATGTTGCGGGTGCGAGTTACGCTGGAGTATTCGGTAAGGACGAGGTCGACTTCTGCAATGGTTTGGCTGCTGGTGTTCCCTGTACCAGTAATGGAATGTTTTTCCTCAACAGCAGTGTGCGATTTGCGGATGTGACGGATGGACTGAGCACGACTCTGATCGTGGGAGAACGGCAAACCCGCTCGGCAAATGGCTGGCTTTATACCTGGAGTGGCGTTATCGCGGGTGCCGACAATCCGATTTGTCGGATACTTGGGGATACCGATGTGGTCCCAAACAATAGTCTGGTACGAATGGACGAGTTCGCCAGTTATCACACAGGTGGCGCTCTGTTCACGCTCGGCGACGGTTCGGTGCGATTTGTCAGTACCAATATCGACCTTAATGTTTACCGCAATCTGTCATCACGCAATGGCGGAGATGTGGTGACAGAATTCTGAATCGCGAGCAAGTTGTTGGCAGCTGGCCGGGGTACGAGCGTGCCCCGGCCGTCCAACTGCGCGCGTCAATCAATACAGGATTTTCCGGGAAAAGGCTTTAGCGAAGCCGGGAACCCAATAGCATAGAATTCTCATTGATTCCGCGCGAATGAACGGACTATAAGAAATACCATCGTCGCGCGAGTTGGCGACATTTCTCAATTTGTCTTAGCACGGACCTGAACGAGAAAGTCCGGCAGTGCGAACACTCGTAGATTACTCGTGGAAACTGCAATTGAAAGATAGAATCCCAGTCGCGACTTTTCGTCTGCAGCATTCAGATCCAGGGAACTTGCCCCTCAGTAGTACGACAATTAAACCAAGTGAAGTCACCATGGCCAATTCGGAACCTCAAGGCTGCTTGGCAGTGATCCTGAGCCTTTTCGGCGTTCGCCTGAACGGTGATTTGCCGACTTCAGAACAATTGCCGTACCGACAAAGGGACGATTTCCTTTCAGCCGCCGAATTGTCGTTTTATCGAGTGCTGACATTGGGACTGGATGGCTCGTACCTCGTCTGCCCCAAAGTAAATCTGGCCGATGTCTTTTTTGTATCTGGTTCGCACAAGAAACAGTCGTACAAAAACAAGATCGACCGAAAGCACGTGGATTTTCTGCTGTGCGATCCGACTTCGATGACCCCGGTTCTGGGAATTGAACTGGATGATCAGAGTCACGCACGACGTGATCGACAGGAACGAGATCAGTTCGTTGATCAGGTCTTTGAGGTTGCGGGATTGCCGTTGCTGCATGTTCGTGCGGCAGCAGGCTACAGCCCTCAAAATATCGCCGACCTCGTTCGACAGGCCGTTGCGGATCGGGCACTTTCAGAGAAAGTCGTCGAGCGTCAGGAAGGGACACCGGTTTGCCCGAAATGCGGAACGCCGATGGTGATTCGGACAGCAAAGAAGGGAAATCAGAAGGGGGCAGAGTTCTGGGGCTGCAAGAATTATCCGAAGTGCCGCGAGATCGTCGAGACCTGATGCAGGTGCAGAATCACGGAGGTCGACGCGGGCTCGTAATCAACGCTCTGCCCGAGTTTCTTGTGCTGCGCACCCAGCTTGAAACACGCTGGGACACCCTGCGGATTCCGTCACTGAGGAAGATTATTCCATGTCGAAGCAGCCTAGCGGGTCGGTCAAATCAAGCAAGCCTGCCAAGCAGCATCCCGATTCCCCTCTACTCCCGTAAGCGACCGTGAGCTGGAAATCCACAGGGGCTCTCGAAGTGAGATTGAGATCGAAAGTAAACGACCCCGGTGATAGGCTGCGGTTTGTTCGTTGTGATTCGAAGAACGGGGCGTCCATGACCATAACGCTGCTACAAAGGTTGAACCTGTCGATCGGAATCGCCGTGATCCTGGCCTTCAATGCGTTCGGCTCGCTTCCGATAATCTACATCGGGGTGCAGCACCAGGTTGGTCCGGAAACCGTATCCGTCTATTCTCCGCGGGGAGAACCGGATGAAATCCTGACCCCAATCAAGACATTTGGAACGTCGGATACAGGATTCATAGACACCGGACAGAGCGTTCAAGTCTACGTTCGGAACTGGTACAAGGACGACATGATCCAGTTCTATCCGCGATGGACGTTTTTCATCGCGCTGGGGATGGTTGTCATTCACCTGGCACTGAATCTCTGGAAGTCACGACGACCATCGGCTGGTACGCAGTTGGCCGAAAATCGGTGACGATCACTCTACTTTACGATGTTCGATGCCGGTGGTGAGGCGATGGATGCTGGTGACTGGGACGCAGCTTTGTTCAGGAACTTCTTGAGCGGAATGTCGTAATACCTTGCCCCGGCCGTTGGTCCCGTATTCTGCGACCGGCCGTCAACCGTCATGGTGAAGATCCGAATCACAGCACGGTTGGCAAATTCCTTCGCGACCTCGACTTGACCGGTAAGTTTGCCGTCCTCGGTCTGCTTCATACCGATTGGCGTCTTCACGAGATATGTGCGGCTGCCACTCCTATCGGGATTGCTGAGCGCCATCACGAAGACAGAATGAATGGGCTTGAGTCTCCCTTGATCAGCGAGAGTGAAGGAGACGTTCAGCTTGTCGCCGTTGGTGGCTTCCACACCCACGTCGTACTTCAACCCGTACTCATCTTTCGCCGCACCAAGTTCATACCAGTGTGCCAAGCAGCGGCTGGTCAACAGGACAACTGCGGTAATGGCGAGCACACCCGTCGCGAGGGGCAAAAATCGAAATCGCATGTCAGGTACACCTCATGAAATCGCGGCCAACGATTCGCGCGCGTCGGAAGCTCCGCTGTGTCAATCGCGCAGGATTGAAGCAGTCCACGTCGATTCGGGCAATATCAATCTGAGTACTGACATATCGACCCAGACCAACAATT
>CAIWEX010000264.1 GCA_903911795.1 uncultured Schlesneria sp. | reverse complement strand
GTCAACACTGATGGCATTGATGACTGCGACTGCAACACCTCGTGCGACATGATTGCTGCCGGGGCACCGAATGGCAGTGTCGGTGGTTGATTGATCTCGAACAAAACCGAAATCTCAACGACTTGATATCGGGGGCATCGAAATCGGCCGATTTCGATGCCCCGCCTTTTTTCCACTCCGATAAATCTCATTTACCATCGTCACGAATGGTGATGAGCGATGCCGATCTAACGTGTCATCAACGCTTGATGGCATCGACAACCAGCTGCTGAACGTCGCGACGGATGTCAGTTGCATCTCCGTTCGCCAGACCGACTCGCTGAATCAGCAGAACGATAAATAGATCTTGTCCTGGATCAATCCAGCCCTGAGTTCCAAACGCGCCGCCATGTCCGTACGAACCGGACGAGAGCATCGCATGTGCTCCTTCTGGCTGACGAGTCACCTGCCAGCCGAATCCCATACCAACATTCGGAGTAAATCCCGCGGCAAGTTCGCCCGTGTGATTTCGAGTCATCTCTACAACGCTCTTTTCGGAAACAATTCGCAATTCTCCAATTGCACCACGCAGCAGCATGACCTGGTACAGTCTGGCCAGATCCTCTGCTGTGGAATAGAGACCACCGGCAGGAATGGGGTGTCGTGCCGCTTTAGTCGGCCCCAGCAACTGATAGCCGACCGGTCGAAGCTGTCCTTCCTTCAAATCGTACAATCCCGCCAGGCGAGCCAACTGTTCGTCGCCTGGATAAAACGTCGTGTCGCGCATTCCCAAAGGGCCGAACACGCGTTTCTGAAGAAACGCCTCGAAGGAATCCCTGGAGACAACTTCGACGATCCGTCCGAGCGTATCAATTCCCGCATTGCAGTAGGCCCATTTTGTGCCGGGTTCGAAATCCAGTGGCCGTTGTGAGCTGACAGCGACTGCTTCCCCGAGCGTCAATTGGCGACGAAAGTAGAGATCCCCGATCCCTTCGGGGAAACCTCCCGGTAAACCTGACGTATGCGTCAGCAGATCGCGCACGGTAATGGGACGGGAAGGCTTCTTAAGCGTGACCGTCTCTTTGTCGCGACTGGCAACGATCATCTGTCCCTTGAATTCCGGCAGATATTTTTCGACGGGGTCTTCGACCGAGACTTTCCCTTCATCGACCAGAAGCATGATCGCGAGTGCTGTGATCGGCTTCGTCATCGAAGCAATTCGAAATGTCGCGTTCGGAAGCATGGGCAGATTCTGCTCGCGGTTCTGGTGGCCAACCGCAGCAATCCCTACGAGCCCACGGTGAGTCCCCACGGCAGCCACGGCCCCCGCAACAACGTTCTTCTCGACGTATTCCTGCAGCTTGGGACGCAGCAATTCCAGCTTGGCCATGTCGAAGTCCGCTGCGACGACAGGCACTGACAATTGACCAATCGCGGCCGAGCAAACCATGACGAGTGCAAACCGGAATGCCATCCTTGTCTGCCGTGTTCCCATAACAGAAATCTTTCAGTAGTCGGAGGTGTGATCGTGTTGCTCTACCATCGAATTCTCAAAGTAACCAATCCGAGAATCGAAATCCAACGGCATGTCTGGATTGCTTAAAATCAAAAATTCTGGCAGAACAAGGATGGGCAGAACGATCCCGAAGCATTAGAGCGCATTGCATTTTACTGTATCGCGAAGTTGGAGAAGACAGTAAATTCAGGGGGGCTTGGAGGGAACCATAAGAGTCTATTCGAAGGAGTTTCGCCGCGAGG
>CAIWEX010000263.1 GCA_903911795.1 uncultured Schlesneria sp. | reverse complement strand
TGAAGGTGTTCGAGGCTGCCGAAACTCTCAATGCGCGGGTTATCTTGGTCGGCGACCGAAGGCAGCACCGCAGCGTCACGGCGGGTGAGCCTCTGAAGCTCTTGGAAGAACGGGCGGGGTTGCCGATAGTCGAGGTCTCGGAAATTCTTCGTCAACAAGGCGATTACAAGAAAGTGGCAAAGGCGTTGAGCGAGGGAGACGCATCCGAAGCATTCAACCAACTGGATAAACTCGGGTGGATACGAGAGGTCGATAACTCCGAGCGGTACCAGCAACTCGCCTCAGCATATTTGAAGGCGGTAGACGAGCGAACAAAAAAGGGTACCGCGAAGTCGGCGTTAGTCGTTTCACCTACCCACGCCGAAGGCGAGCAGGTCACGTTCTCGATCCGCGAAAAGCTGAAGGATCGCGGCGCACTTCACGATGAACGTCTCGTCACTGCCTGGAAACCCGCTCATCTCACGGATGCACAGAAAACCGATGTCACCGAGTACTCGCCCGGAGATCTGTTGCAATTTCATCAAAATGCAAAAGGTTTCAAAAAGGGCACCCGTGTTGTCGTTGAGGAAGGTGTTATTCCGCCCACGGACCAGGCCGGACGGTACGAAGTATTTCGTCGCTCGCAGTTGGCACTCGCCGTCGGCGACCGCGTCCGGGTAACGGCGACGGGCAAGTCGAAGGATGGAAAACATCGCTTGTCAAATGGCACGATCCTTAACATTCAAGGTTTTACCCGACACGGCGATATCGTGGTCGATCACGGTTGGATCATCGACAAAGATTTTGGGCACCTGGCACACGGCTATGTCGTGACCAGTCACGCCAGTCAGGGTGCGACCGTTGACAAGGTCTTGGTCGCGATTTCGGCTCAGTCCATGCCGGCGACAGATGAACGAACTGCGTATGTCGCGGTCACACGAGGCAAAGAACAGGCCCTCGTCTTTACTGATGACCGAGCAGCTCTACTCAATGCGATTTGCCGCCCAGGCACGACCATGTCGGCAACCGAACTAGCCGGTCAAGTCGCAGAAAAACAGGGACATCAACATACAGTCAAGAAGCGGTTCGGATTTGCACGTGGGCAAGGGGTGTTCGCGTCAAGGAGCGAGGGGCATCAACCCAACGTGCCTACCGTATCGCGTCCACAGAGGGAGATCGACCATGCTCGATGACAAATCAACCCATCAAGACCGACTCCGACGAAATCCGCACCTTGCCGGGCGTGCCATTCAACCACGTGGAAAGGAATCGGATGACGATGGCATCGAGGGATCATGTGCCGCATTCGGATATCTCCGAGGAATCCGGGAGCGGGCGGAAGCAATCGAAATTCGCTTCAGGGAAGGCAACAGCGTTTGGTTTCCGTACACGTGGCTCGGCAACTGGAAGTTCAATCCATCCGAAGGCGTGCTGTTGAAGTTCTCCGGCGACTTGGTTTACCTGGTGCTGATTCGTGGCAGCAATCTCGATAAGCCATTGGCTGACAGTACGATCAACTTAACAACGGCGGGCCTTCAGCGTCATCGGGTCATTTGGGTTCGTGAAATGGCGGAGGAGGAGATTCAACACATCGGTGTAAACGGCCCGACAATCGATAGCATCGAAGTTGCGGAATTCGAATCGCACGATGATCTCAAACAATGGCTTGGCAAGAATGCTCCATCGTTCTTGAACTGACGATAGCACAATCCAAGGATTAATCCGTCGCCTCTTCACACTATCAACACACGTACTGATAAGGAGACTATGACTGTTTATCAATCAGAATGAAAGTGAGCGAGCCAGTACAAACTGACGCTATGCAGTTGAATTGGTGCTCGAATGTTGCGAGACCACGCGAGCTATGAGTGCTCTGGCATCACGATCTTGAAGCCGTTCTCCGGCGTCACCACACGTCCTCGAAGATACTCATATGGGCAGTCTTCTGGGAATCTAATTGCTTCGGTGAACCAAAGTAGATAGAGGAATGGGGTTCCAGCACCTTGGGGAATCTGGTCGGGAGGTATGATTTGTACCTGGCCCTTGAGACCTTGATATAGGACGTTGAACAGTTCCTTTAGACTTGTTGAGTTTACTTCTAGAGTGAGCTTGATCTTTCCGCCTGCCTCATCGAAGTCTACGACCAACGGCGACCCCCCGACCTTGTTTCTAAGCCAGCATACCAAGGCATTCACCATAAG
>CAIWEX010000262.1 GCA_903911795.1 uncultured Schlesneria sp. | reverse complement strand
CTTGATAACATCATCATCGTCCCCCATCTGGGAAGCGCTTCGAACCGAACGCGTCATCGTATGCAGCAGATGACTGTCGAAAATCTGAAAGCGGGCCTGGCAGGTCAGGAACTTCCCTGGCGTGTCGTCTGAGCGAAACCGACTATGGATGGAACCTCGCAAGAATCCGAAGCAGCGAACGTGTCACCGCAGATCACTCCGCACGGACGCGGGTCGGGGCTCGAACCGCTTAACCGGTTTGACAAGATTCATGCGATTCCAGACTACGAAGCGTTTGAAAGCGACCCTGAGTTCGTCGAAACGTTGCAACGTGTCCAGACAGTTTTTCTGGATGACCACGCACAGAGTATCGTCAGCGAAAATGATAGCCCGGACGTCCCCTTCCGCTACAGCGTCAATCCGTATCGCGGCTGCGAGCATGGGTGTGCCTATTGCTATGCCCGTCCGTATCATGAATATCTCGGACTGAACGCGGGGATTGATTTCGAATCGAAAATTTTCGTAAAGCATCAGGCCGCACAACTGCTCCGTAATTGGCTGGCGCGGGATGCCTGGAATCCCGAGCAGATCGCGTTTTCAGGGGTCACCGATTGCTACCAGCCCTGTGAACGGAACTTCGAATTGACTCGTCAGTGCCTGGAGGTTTGCGTTCAGGCACGCCAACCGATTTCGATCATCACAAAGAATGCGTTGGTCGTTCGTGATCTGGATCTGATTGGCGAACTGGCACAGTGGAATTGCGTTCACGTGAACATCAGCCTGACGACACTCGATCGGCAATTGTCACGCACTCTTGAACCCCGAACCAGTTCTCCGGAAGCCAGACTGCGAACGATTAAGGCATTGTCAGACGCTGGGATTCCCGTTCGAGTCATGACCGCACCGATCATCCCGGGTCTCAATGACAGCGAACTTCCATCTCTCCTGGAGGCGGCAGCACAGGCCGGGGCACGTCACGCGTCGTTCGTCATGCTGCGACTTCCGCTGACTGTGGAACCTGTGTTTCTGGAATGGCTGTCTCGGTCAGAGCCACTGAAGCGAGACCGAGTTGTCGCGCTGGTCAAATCCGTCCGTGGCGGGGAATTGAATTCCGCGACGTTCGGAGAACGAATGCGAGGAACCGGACAGATTGCCAATCAGATCAAGCAAACATTCCAACTGTTTGCTAGAAAACATGGACTCGATCGGTCACTGCCAAAGCTGGAAACACGGCACTTCATCCGCCCCGCCGATGCTTCGGGGCAGATGCATCTCTTTTAATCGACGACGGACTGGCCTTATCGAAACAAGACAACGTCACCATTTTTGGCGACGACGGCCGCAACCCCCTTGCCAGGGCTGGCGGCCTTTCCAGGTGGGCCGGATGGTTGACCGCGGTCATCGTACAGTTGCCAGCCGAGTTGATCGTCTTTCTTCCAGGCGACGAGTGTCTTTCCATCGGTTGCCGGAAGCGCCAGAACTCCAGATCGCATTCCACTGGCACCAGGAGTTATGATTTCCTTCGGTGTCTTTGACGTACCATCGGCGTTCAACTGGGCGAAGTAGATTTCCCCCTTAGTTGGCCAGGCGGCGACCAATCCCTTTTCGCTGCGGGCCACGGTGTAATAGGTCATCGGGCAGGCGTCGATTTTCCAGGGTGTCGCACTGATCCGTGACTTTGTCGCTTCGTTCTTTTCAAAATCCCACATCGCAAGATACATGTCACGTTCGTTGTTTGTTTCCTCGCGATAAAGAATGGCGAGACGACCATCAGCGGCGATCGTGGTACTGGTCGTACAGCAATTGCAGGGATTGACTCCCGAGCCGATTTCGATCGTCGGGCCAAACGTTGCACCACCGTCCTTCGAGATATTGGCAAACAGTTTATCTGCCATCCAGACCGCCGCGACCAAACCATCTTCACCGACGGCGATTGAAAAACCTTCACTCGGTCGTTGATTGACGTTCTTGACCGGCTCAAACGTGTTTGCACCGGCGGGTTTCCGGACGTACATGTATCCCCATTCTTCTTTCGGAAGTTTCAGCTTCCAGGCGTTCGTTCCCAGCACCACATGAACGCCCCCCTTTGAGTCAACCGCCATATCCCAGGTGATGAATTCCAGACCAGGCTTCCGAGACGCACGGTCAACCAGCGGCACAGCTTTCCCAAGGGACTTTCCACTGTCGGTCGAACTGCAATACTGCGGTCCATCTTTCGAATCAAAGACGAGATGAATCGTTCCCTTTCCATCAACTTTCGCTGCCATCGCTTGACCACCGGGCGGAGTTGCCACTGTCACGACCTTCGCAGAGACCTGAGCCCCGCCGTCCAAGCCAATAGCAAACAGTCCCAGCAGCATCCCAACCCACCCAGCCGTTGATTTCATGATGTATTCCAGAGGAGGATGTACGAAGAATCGTTTGATGCAATTCCAATTCGCGTGTGAAAGCTTCAATGTGAGTTTCGAAGATACAGCAGACTGCCTGCGATCACCAGCGTTCCCAAAAACGGCGAATAACGGTGCCTCGCATCGGGGGCTAATCTACGAGGTTTTGGAGGTTGTCAGGCGAAGGCTTCCTTCAGTCTCGTGGGCATTTGACGTTCCAGGAATGACTCAACCCGGTCGTCACGAGCATTGGCAACAGACGCAAATCAGTGCAATATCGTGCAGAGTTTCGTCCAACCCCACTCAGATCATTTGTCGTCGTTGAGAAGTGTGATGCCTTGAGGAGACTTACGATGATTTCAAACATCTTGTCACGCTGGGGACTTTTTCCAGTCGTCGCCATACTCGTCCTGATAGCGGCGACAGATTCCGCTGCCCAGAAGTTTGATGAAGCGTATTCTGATTGGCCGGTCCAACTGAAGATCAACGGGCGAATCGTCATCGACAACGGTGTTTCGGATTGGGGAAACTCAAAGCAACTGCTGGTGAGTATCGCCAGGGACAATTCGGTTGTCTTTTTCCATCGAGGTGACGACGGATCAGCGAACCCGCTGGCCGAGGCACTGATGGAGTCAATCGGTGACGAGGGGTACTTTCAATCCAGATCGTTTACGACGCTGCCCATAACTGAGCTGAAAGAGACATTTTTATGGGCCAGTGTCGTGGTGATTCAGTCTCGCCAGGAACAGGGGGCCGATCTTGCCTCGTTATTGAAGCTCAAACCGCAAATCGACGAATTCCTCGCTCGAGGGCAGACGCTGGTTGTCGATACCGCAATCGCTCGTCTACTGGGGAAAGTCGTCACGTCAACCGGGACTGAGGGAACCACGGGGCTGAACCTCGTCCCGGATTCAATTCTGCAGTGCGACTTCGACGAACAGAAGGTTTCGAAGGAGCGACTGCTCGCGGTTGTCACGAATCATCCCCGCACTGTCGGGATTGGATTACCTCGCGGAGTGATTCTGCTGTTTGCAGGCCGAAAAATCACATGCTACGGTTCCGGCCCGATCACGTTTGTTCTTGCGGGATGCGATCATTCGCCGCCACGCATCGAGTCACTCAATCCCGAGAGCCCTCGAAGAATCGGGACGCCTGAAACACTCGTCGATCTGACGGAATTGCGGCGCGATGCTATCGATCGCACACTGAAGCCATTTCCACCCGCCGAACCTGAAACTCCGTTTGTCGACAGTGGAACGTTGATCATTGTCGGGGGAGGTGGTTCACCACCGGGCCTGATGAACAGGTTTGTGGAGTTCGCTGGTGGAGTCGAGAATGCCCGACTGGTGTATATCCCGTGTGTGGAAGAAGACAATGCCAGTTGGGACGTTGGGCCAGTACCGGCCTGGAAGCGAATGGGAGTGAAGCATGTCGCAATCATGCATACGAAGGATCGCCAGCGAGCTAATACGGACGAGCAATTTCTGGATCCGCTCACCGAGGCAACCGGTATCTGGTTTGGCGGCGGTCGGCAATGGAATCTGGCAGATTCCTATTACGGAACCAAAGCTCACCAACTGATGAAAGAGGTTCTGCATCGCGGTGGTGTCGTCGGAGGTTCGTCGGCAGGAGCGTCTATCCAGGCTCGCTACCTGGCGCGTGCAACGCCGATCGGAAACACCCGGATCATGGCCCCCGGCTATGAGCGTGGTGGCCTGGGCTTCATCAGCGGGGTCGCAATCGATCAGCATTTTTCCCAGCGAGGTCGCCAGAAGGATATGACCCAACTGATGAGCCGATATCCGCAACTGCTGGGAATCGGATTAGACGAAGCAACCGCGATCATCGTTCAAAAGTCAAAGGCAGATGTGATCGGGAAAGGACGGGTCTTCTTCTATGATCGCAATCGACCCGTCGAAGCGGATCAACCGGACTACATCGCTCTCCCCTCAGACTCGAGCTACGATCTTGCCGGTCGCAGTGTGCTGGTGGACGGAACGCCCGCTCCAGAAAAGGACAAGACTGAAGGCAAACCAGAATAACGAAGTCGGTTCACCACAAACCCGGGATCACGGGATGCTCACTTAGTCGCGCGAGTTGTCCCAGGCCCGGCTTCAATCGAAGTCCGCTGACATCAAACACGGTGTGCAGGATTGTTGAGATCAGGTGAGGAACTGTCAGCGGCTCTGTTTCAGGTTCACTTCCATCGCGCGTTGACTGGCCGATCACCTGACCACCGCGGACTCCCCCTCCGTACAACATCAAGGGGGCAAGTTTCGCCCAGTGGTCTCGACCACCGTTTCTATTAATCCGAGGCGTTCGTCCCATTTCGCCGCAGCAGACTAACAGGATCTTGTCGCTCAGCCCCCGCGCTTCGACATCCTCAATGAATGCGGCAACCGCATGATCGAATGAGCGTCCGATCGCATCCATACCGTCAACCATATTCAGGTTTTCACCGTCCGCATGCATGTCCCAGACACCCTCATAGTCCGCGTGGATTGTGACAAAACCACAACCCGCTTCGCACATGCGTCGGGCCATGAGTAACAGTTTGCCAATCGACTTAGCCTGGCCTGTGTAGTACCCCCGCTTACCTCGATTGGACCTGGCCCAGTTGTGCGACGGGGCGTATTGTCGCGTGTCATAACGCGCCACGACCGATGCTGATTCTTTGCTCAGGTCCAGCGCATCCGCGGCCCCGCCGTTCAGCAGCAGCTCATACGCCTGATCCTGAAACTTGCTGACACTGCGGCTCTGATCCTGGTCGTCCCAGTCGCGTCGAGCCGTATCCAGAGCGGATCGGAGCAGTTGTCGATCTTCAAATCGATCTCGTGGCAGGTTGAGACGCATGTCTCGCTGCAGATTTCCTCCCGCACCGGGAACAAACGGCGCATACGCGGCACCAAACGCTCCGGTGGCAACAATGTCCCCACGAGCGCTCCCCTTGGTGACATCATTGCAGGCCGCTTGAGGAAACAGAACGGCATTTGTCGGAATCCCACTGATGGGATTGATGGCACCCGCCACGCGGGAATAAAGCGAACCGATATTCGCCTGCAAGGTCGCTTTGCTGACGATCGGCTGGATATTGTGCTCGGCGTTTTCTGTTTGAAACGACCGTACGACGACCAGTTTGTGAGCAACCTCGGCCAGTTGTCCGAATGTTTCACCGAACTGAACGCCGGGAAGAGATGTCGATCGTGTTCCGGTCAGAGTTCGTACCGATGACGACGCCTCGGGTTTGGGGTCAAACGTTTCGAACTGACTCGGCCCTCCCTGTTGAAACAGGAAAATCACTGACTTACCGGTAATCAGATCAGGCTTTTCACTGGCGGCTTGCAATAACGAAGTGAGTCCCAACCCACCGAGCCCCAGCGTGCCGAGTGTCAGGAAACCCCGTCGATCCAGAAAATGATGGCTGTCAGCAAGCGTGAGCATCGGAAAACGGCCACAGGGAATTCGGACGATCTATCTCGTAAAACGCCATCATAACCGAAGCTGCCGAACAGATCCATAACAGTCGATGCGTTGTGCAGGGGATTTTTCGCGAAGGAATCCGACGAAATCCGACGCCATTTTCTACAACGGATTACTCAAGGGGATTGTCCAACATGCCAACCATTCTTGTTGATGGGGCTGGCTGGGTGACCAGGTTTGATTCGGCTGAACTGGTAGGTAAATGCCCCGAGCAGTGTTCCTCGGGGAACCTGATGGCATTCCAGACACTGAAAACTGGCTCGTACTGCACCAATCATGCGTAGTTTGGAATCATTCCCAACCACGACGACTTCTTCCCCCTGTTTCAAGCCTTGTAACGCGGTCGCTTCAAAGGGATCGAGCGGACGCGTTGGAACATTTTTCAGTTCGGCCATGTTCGGCAGGTGAGAGGTGAGATACACCGCACCGGGCCGATGCTTGAGCAGACTGACGAGTTGCAGGGAGTCCATCTGCCAACGGACATTTACGTCGCCGGAAAGTTCTGGAGCTTCTGGTGTGGAAGCGAAACCATGTGGCACGAACCCGACAACCTGGTCGAGATCAGGGCGTTTCGTTTCATAGTTCCATTCAATATACCCCAGTGTTCGCGGATGCGCGAAGTTGATGAGATTCGATGTATGCCAAGGTTCATAATTTACTGCGATCGTCGACATTTCCGCATCGCTCAGGTCACTTGGAACATTTCCATTCGGAGTCGAAATCGGAATCAAAGGGCGTTTGGGAAGTTCCAGTTCCCAGTCGCGGTAAGACATCTCTCTCCAACGGCGGATGCCAAAGCTCGCTGCTTTTCGAAACTGGAACTCCATGCTTCGATGCGTCCGAAGCAAGGTGCTCAAAGTTTGAGAATTTCGAGTCGCGTCGCTTTGCTTTCTGGTTTCAAAAAATCCAATTTCGGCATTCGTCCAGGTATCTGCAAGAATTCCATCTGTGGTTTCAAGCGACACAAGGCTCGCTAGATCGGAATCCTGATTCTTGGAATGAAACGGCCCCCCTGAGAGACGCACCGAACTCAAATCAGCAGTTCGATAGAGACCTTCATATTCCAGGCGTTCTGTTAACGAAATCATCGGAACTTGATTCAACTTCGACTGCATTCCCCAAAGTATCTCAGCCCATTTCCCAGCAACGCAAACAAACGCCACGGCGCAGGTGATAGCAATCCAACGCCGGCCCGTCTGAACTGTGACCCCATTAAGTTCCAGTGAGCAAGTAAGGATTGCCAACGCGATGGGGCACATCGCAAGCATGTACGACCTGGAAAACAAGAAGATCACCACGAAGGCGACTGTCATTCGACCAATGATGATTCCCGCACACCTCTCCTCCGGCGAATCCGGGTTGTAAGTGATCAGAAAAATGAAACACGGCACGAGCGTTGCCATGAAGAGACTGACGCCAATTCCAATCCAGAACGATTCGATTCCGAATGTCATGGAGAAGCCCCCGAAGGATATTAGCTCAATTGCGACTGAGACAAAACGCCTTGTTTCAAAGCGTTTGTATCATGCGAGATCGATGTCGGCAACGATTTTTACCGCCTGAATCTCAAACGAATACTTTGGGATGCAGACCGCAGCGTCAGAAAGGTCGAAAAGAGAAGCCTTTCGGCTGACGCAACGGGATTCGCTCAGGAAATGAATTGAGCGCCGTTCAGACTT
>CAIWEX010000261.1 GCA_903911795.1 uncultured Schlesneria sp. | reverse complement strand
CGCCAACCGACTGACCACGCTCAAGGATCATCGCCCGGACGCCCGGTTCGATGGTCAGCGTCCTGGAAAAGAATCCTCCGACATCGGAAATCTCGACACGGGCAGCGAAGTCATTTTCACCGGCGACCCACAGGTTGTTATGCAGTTCAGCCATCAGTCCGCCATCTTTCTAGGAATGAGTCCTGGGATGAGTTTCAGAAGAATATGGGGGAAGACTTAACGAACGGTCCGCCGATCGCGAACCAGCTGCGAAAGCCTCGACGAAGACCGCAGACAGGCATTCAGAGCCTGTTGCCATTCGGAAGTCGAGGGCTGCTGAAGGAACAGCTTTGACGTGTCCTGGGTCAGGCGTTCGGCTGTCAGAACGGCTTCCTCAAGGCTTTTCAGCAGCGACTTGACGGTCTGGGTATCAAGCTTGAACATCGCCGAGCGAGGTTCGAGTGGAGGAGTCGTATCGAGCAGTTCCTCGATCATGACCAGTTGTCCGTTCAGGTCACGTACCTGCCTCAGACTGGGAAGATCCCGCATGCTGGCTAAGGCTTGTTCGCAGGCAGCACGACAGTTACGGACCGCACGCCGCATGTAATGCAATTGCCGTCGGTCGGTTTCCTGGCGACTCCAGACAAACCAGGTCGATGGTCGCTGAACTCGGGCGACTCCAACAGCAACTGGCTCGGCGACGGGCTTTGCTTCCACAACCGGTTCCGGGGCGTCATCCCGCAGTCGTTCAGAGATATTCTGCCAACGCTCAAGATCAGGCTGTCCAATCCCTGCACGTCCAAAGGCTTCTGCGGTCAGCGTTCCGAGGCGAGTAACAGCCTGTGGCGCACCTATCGCCTTTTTGATCAGGTCGTCACGGAGTTCGTCCAGTTGATCCGCAGCCGTTTTATCAATCGGAACACCAGAGGACTTCAATCCCTCCACGACATGATCCCAATGCCCCGCATCGGTGGCACCTTGCAGTTCAGTCCCCAGCTCAGCGAGGGTGGCGCCATCCATTGATTCCGAGAGATCTGAACTGCCAGGGGAAATGCTCGACGGGCGACCTCGCAGCCAATTCCACGCACGCAACATCCATGGCATGAATCGAAAAACGAACGATTGCCCCAATGCGACTGCGGCTCCACTGGTGAAATGTTTCGCCCCTTCGGCGAAGTGCATTGTCGTGTCCGGATCAAACAGCATGTCGATCTCCATGGCAGAAGTGGCGTTCTGGTCACATTCAGGCGGTTCTATGCCAGACGGTTAGGGCGTTCACTCACGGGCTCAGATTCTGTTCAAAGCGAACACGAAAAGCAACAAATAAACAGATTGGAACGCTTGTAAACAGATTGGAATCGTGCAATACGTCTTTACGGTGCGGACCTCTCGAGTTCCGTGAACCGTGTGTCTTCCGAGGCGGGGGCATCGTCGGGCCGGCGCATTCCCCCCGGAAAGCCACGTGAACGGCCCGGACAGCCACTGCTCTACGGGGACCCGCTGGAAAGCCGTCTTCGAAGGGATCCGGGGAGGCGACACCGACGGAATTTTCCAACTGGAATCCGAACCTGTTCGGTCGCTGCTGTCTCAGATCGGCTCATCCCGCATCAGGGACTTGGGAACAGTCACCGCCCTGGAGCAGATTGGCATCACCTTCCCGAAGTCGTTTCCGAATACCTGAATCGACATCTTTTACAGAGGCCCAAACCACTTCAGAAACCCGTCGTGGAAGCAGAACTGACACCCTTGCTTCCGCTGCTGTTCCAAGAAACGATCATGAAGCTTCTGCATCGGCACACCGGACTCCCCTGGCAAGAAACCTACCGTATCATGCAAGCGGCGAAATGTCGGATAACAGACCAGCACGAACTGTGGAATCCCGTGCTCGAAGGGCTGGAACAACTCCATGGAGCGTATGGTGAATTTCTTTTTGGGGGACTGATCGCGGCCAGCCGCTGGGCCGTCTGCCGGGCACATTACGTTGTGAATGCCATCACAAGCGATCGAGCGGCATGCTGCGGCATACTATCGTATGTTTCATGGAAAGGAATTCGAGGATACCCTGCAACAGGTGTCTCGCTAGGAATGAGGGAAGTGATGGCGGAACGACCGACAAAGAAGAAACCGACAGCCAAGTCGACTGGTCCGAACCCCAATAAGCGGAACAAACCAGATCGCGATCGACGCATCCGTCAGGCTGACCGGCTGGCACGAGTTCTTCGAGTTCTGGAACTCGTGCAAAGTCGTGGAGGATGGACAACCAAAGCCATCGCTGATGAACTCGACTTTTCGGAACGAACAATCTACCGGGATCTGGACGTGTTGAAGTTTGCAGGGATTCCCTACTACCGGGAAGGAGACCAGCAGTTCGTCCGAGTCCGATCCGACTTTCGCTTCCCCGTCATGACACTCACGGACGACGAAGTGTTGGGGCTTTCACTCGCGGCGGCCATCATCAAGGCACAAGGACTGGATGTCACTGCGGGAGCAGCCCCGGCAACTCGGAAACTGGCGGCGGTCTCGAAAGAGGAGACGCAGGAGTTGATCGACGATGCGATGCGGCTGGTTTCCGTGCTGGACCTGAAGCTGGCGGACCACAGTCGCCAGCACGAAGCTATCCTGATGATCCAACTGGTCCTCTTGCAGCGGAAGCAGATCAGCGGACTCTACGAAAGCCCGTACGAACCGAATGACGCGTCAACCAACCCCGCGTGAGGCAGATGATGGCATTGAGGAAAGTCTGCTTGTTGACCCGCAAGTTGGTTTTCGCCATTTAGAATCGCCCCTTCCACTTGTCCCCGACCTGTGAACTTGATCGAAAAAACTAGCCGAAATGAGTCGTCTTCCACTCGGCCGTCCAGAGTTCAAGGCTGCCTTGTTTTGTTTCAATCACTGGCCTGTGACTCTGAAGAATCCATTTGAATCATAAGGAACGCTGCTGAGCGACACCGAGCACCGAGAGACGATTTGAGGCAAGAGAAGTGACTTGCCTAAGGAATCTAGCCAAGCTTCGCACAATACGAAAGGAACTTCACCCAACAGGGGTCGGCAGTTGATTCCAAAACGTTGGGGCGCCAAGATTTCCATTGCGTGAGCGGTCTGAGGCGGATATTCTTGCTTGGCCTGAAACTGCGGTTCGGCAAGGAATTCGGATTCAGCGTAGTAGTGAGGGCAACAGTCTGCGACGAATGTTGGGTAGTCACCCAAACGCAATGGCGGCGAGGGTGCCCTCACTTCTTGCCGACCCCTCGTGCTAGGCACACCACAGTCCCGCTGACAGATGATATGAGGTTCCCTTATGAAGTTCGTGGGCATCGATCTAACCTCCGCATTCGCTTCAAAACCGCGTCCCATCGACATTGCTGTGCTGGATGACGACCTCAACGCCAGATTTTTCACGGTAGAATGGCCATCGCCTGAAATCGTTACCCAACGAGAATTCGGCCCACTGATCGAATTGCTACGTAACCAAGTTTCGCCGAGACCAGATGAGCGCATCGTTCTTGCGGTCGATGGGCCGCAGGGACTAGCGTCCGCCGGGAACAACAGCAGGATTTGTGAGCGGGTCTTGGGGACGCCGGGACGCACGCCGGAAATACTGCCCGCGCCGATGGAAGCTGGAGTGCCGTTTCAAGGCTACATACGCAGCAGCATTGACTTTTTCGCCGGACTGATCCATGCCGACCCGCCTTGGTTGCTCGGGGGATTGGGTGGTACGAACAAGGTTCATCCCAGTCTATGGGAGGTGTTCCCTGGAGCAGAGTGGTGCGTTCTGGCGAGGCGTCAGATG
>CAIWEX010000260.1 GCA_903911795.1 uncultured Schlesneria sp. | reverse complement strand
CTGCGCCTTGGCGCCTCTGCGTTAAATTCCTTTTCTCTAGTAATGTCACGCTCGGTCGTCGTCAATCGGGGCCCGACCAGCTGACAGGGGATCTATGATTTGTATACCGGGTCAAGACAGAGGCCCAAAGGCAAGAACCGTCCGTTAATTTGCTCTCATTCGGCTGGGGGCTGATATTCTGAGAGAAGCAGAACGAAACGCTTATTTGACTTGACGCGGGCTATCTCCGACTTGTCAGTGGTTTCGTCTCTGGTCGCAGTGACGTCCCCGATGACAATAGATTTGCCAGCAGCGACGACCACTGTTGTCTGCACTCCCGTTTTATTCGACACAGGTGGTGCGCCACGAATGACTGTTCCGGTATCGACGGAATGTGTGGATCGGAACTGCACTCGGAATTCGCCATCCTGCTGATGCAATTTACCAGACATGATCAGCGTTTCCGATCCGACGCTTACCTTGCTGTGAAACGTCTCGTTTGCACGAGCAAGCACTTCAATGCTGTGCAGGACGCTCTCTTTCGGGACTTCCTCCGTGGAATCCAGGTAACCTATCGTGTCAACGCGGAGAAGGTATTCATCATTCCCTGCTGCACCATGACATAACGAGAGCATCGCGAACAGCGAAAGAATTGTTGGTCTCATCGTGGAATCCAATTCCGGTTAGTCGCCATTTTCGGTTCTGTTACCAGAACCCGGTCCGTTGAAAAACGACACCATTGGCAGCATCGACGTAGTACGTTGCGCCGCCGCCATCTCCTTCGATCGGACTATCGTAAACGATTGCATTTGTTGGGCAATCCCAACCGAGACCTCCGAACGTATCCTTAAAGGACTCGGGATTGAGGGGGTTGCCTTCGTCTTGAAAATCACTCCGTTGGTGTGCGGAGTGTTTAACGAAGGTGTTCCATAGATCGTCGATGTAGGCCTCGAAGTCCCGTATTGGAAGTTTGTAACAAGCCAAATACCCGTTGCTGTGCTTCCGCATTCGGATTTCAGTAGCGTTGCTTGGTAAGAAGCGTTGCGAACGGAAGTCGGGGATGTCGTCGTACGATGCATAGGAAAAGTCGCCGAAGCGGACTGCATCAACTGCCATTTGGACGCAGGTGCACGATGGTATGAATGCGAGTATCGCAATCCCTGAATAGAGAAAGAATGCTTCTCTCCGTTTCCACTTCCTGGGTGAAGCGAGAGTCGTGAATGCGATAACGCTGAGCGACAGAAGCCCGCAGGTGATTTGAATCGGTAAGATCAGTGGCCAAATCATTTCGTGTCTGCGTGTTTCGTCAGAAAACGCCACAGATAATACAGCGGGGGCCAACAAAGTTTGATTTCAGGAAGCGCCCGATCTGCCGCGTGAGTTCAACGGCTGGTTACGCCCTACTCTCGCGAGACAACCTCGTACCCTGCTTCGAGCCAAGCCGAGCGCATCTCGTCGAGGAGAGGCTGGTCATCAGTTTCGAGGCCGATGTCCTTGTCGTTCCCTAAGGTAAAGGTAAACGACCCGTCCAGCGCATCGACGCCGGCGCGGTTCCAGACGTCACCATACCTCCACACGCCGTTACGCACCGCTTCATCGAAGAAGGCCGTTACCGCCTCTGGCGGCACGATGCGTTCGGGTGACTGCAGCGGGCTGTCGTCGGGGAGGTCCGGATTGTAGCTACACCACACCTGCACGTGACCCACGCCTTTGTTGGAAAGCAGCCGGACAAATCGCTCGACCTCTCGCCGAATCGCTGTCGCATTCAGTTCCGCTGTACGACCCTGAAACGACCCCGTTCCGATGGACTTCATTCGCTTTGTACCGATCTGTGGCCTAACGACAAAGATCACTCGGCAGCGGCGAGTGAATTTCCATACCAATGACGCAACGACCGCTGCTCGGCGTGCATCTTTTTGTTATTTGGCTGCCTTAGCCGAGTAGTCGCTCGTCCACATAGTTCGTGATTGATCCTGCATCAAGAAACTCACCCGTGTACTGCTTGCATTTTGGGCAACGCATCAAGTGTTGGCCAAATGGGGCAGTCGTCATCACATCGTCGTGACATGTTGGGCAAGTAATCTCTGAAAGTGTCAGTGTAATCGGCGTCAGTCCTTTGACGGAGGCGAGGCGATCTTCAACGTGTTGTGCGAGGTTTGCAAGGAGCGCACATGCGGCTATCGCGTTATGATTTTTTTCCAACCAAATGTTCCATGAACTTCGATCAAATTCGTTCGCAGTTGTCAGAAATGTCTGGCAGGTGAAACACGTGTATTCTGTTTTGGACCAGTCAGTTGGGCCAAGAAACAACCGCTTGGAAAACAAGAGCCATTCCGTGTCGCAAGTTTCACACCGATACTCAAAGCCCGGTGGCATTGTGCTCCAGCCCTGTTCTTGCCAAATAACGTCGCGGCTCACCGGCGGCCGCAACTGGGATGATGATACCAGAATCAACGATCTTCACGGCCGTCCGGTGCAGCATCTTGTTCGGCGCCTGTCGCCGCGCTTTCCTCGACCCGCTCTGACCCCGTCGCCCGAATGAACGCCTCTATGCCATCACATACTTCTTGCCAGCATCGCTGACCTACAGAGTTGAGAGGTGCCAGAGACTCCAACCGAATCTCCGAAGCCGGAGGAATAATACCGCTACCCGCCGAGCAGATCTCCGACACCCAGATAGTGAACCCTCGCCCGTCGATCCGCCCCCACGGCGGGCCATCTCCGTCACGCATTGGCCGGTCAGATCGCCGGATCTTAAACGCCCTGTAATACGCGGCCCAATCGTGTTGAAATCCATTGTTGCGGAATTTGAAGGAGGTTTCGTGAACTGGGCGCTTGCCTGCCACTGTAGCTAGTCCTCCTTCGCCGAACTTGTATTTCTCACAACAGAAAGAATTGAGAATACTTTGCCGCCAAATGATGTCAAGTCCTTTCCGGTGCAGCACTTGACGTTGATTCAGTGGCGCGAATTGACCGGGTAATTCTTGCGCAGCAGACCTCGCGGGCTTGGAACTCCTGAATCAACAAGAAGCTGAAGTCGCGGCGATTGGCCGTCCGCACTACCCAGACCTGTCATCGACCGGTTGAGGAAGTCCATCGCAAGTCACGGGCTGTGAGTGGTGCTGTGAGATCGATATCCTGTCAGCGTGGGATAAACGATCTGTTGAACGCGGAGTGAAATTGTGCGGGATTCAGAACGCATCATCGTTTTTGAAGAACTGGAAGGGCATTGGACTGCTCAGCTTGTCGATGTCCCTATCATTCGGCTCTTCGGTAATTCCGCGCCGGAGGCACTGGCGAAGTTGCTTGATGTCCTGAACGTCGATCCAGATCAGTGCACCGCGGTTGACGGATCGACTCAGGAGGGGTGTTTGAATTATTTGATTTCTCGCCCGAAGCCGCGACAGATCGAAGCCCCGAAGCCATCGACAAACTGAAGTCGGAAATGCCGTTTCTGGCATCCCTTCAGGATGCTTTTTTGAGAGGTAGGCCTGTTCCGGGGGGGGCTGCGCGGCAACCCCCGGCTCCTTAGGAACATAATGCCAAATCGGCCAATTTGGAGTGCTTTTCAGAAACACGGGAGGTTTCAGTCTTGCGGCCCAAGTGGGCCAGCAGTTCATCCAGCCAGGGCCCTGCGGCCCTGGAAATCGATGTAAAAACAGGATCTGAGGCCTGAAGGGCCGAGCATTCCTTTGGTCTTTTAGACTCCTCAAAAAAGGAACGGCCGGCCCTT
>CAIWEX010000259.1 GCA_903911795.1 uncultured Schlesneria sp. | reverse complement strand
CAGAAATTCGGAACGGGGTCCCTGCATCAGGTCGAATCGCCCCTGCGGCCTGGCAGGTTCATAAAAGCCAACGGCCAGTGCCAGGGTGTCAAACAGTTGTTCCCCTGTTAGTCCCTGAACGGTCATTCGAGCGAATTGTTGAGGCTGATCCTGCGACGCGTCGGTCCTGCGACTGGAAAGTTGATAGGCGCGTGACAAAGTGATTGCCCTGATCAGGTACTTCAGGTCGAACTGGTGAGCCACAAAGTCGGCAGCGATCTGATCGAGCAATTCCGGATGACTCGGCGGATTCGTTCCGCTGAAATCATCGACGGGATTCACAAACCCCAGACCGAAAAAGTGTCCCCACAATCGATTGACAGTGGCGCGAGCGAAGAACGCATTCTTCGGCGATGTGATCCAGTCGGCGAGTTCCCGGCGCGAGGAGACTCGCGTTCGCCAGGTCGGGGATGAGCCATCGAGAAACGTTGCCTGGACAACACGATCCCCCTCAGGGTCAGGGACCGTCAATTCGCGGCGGTCAAAGACTTCACGTACCCGTCCGACGAACTCTTCGTTCTTGTCGACCCGTTCAATCCCGGCGAAAAAAGCGGCGTAGCCCCAGAAGTGCTGTCGCTTCCAGACATCCTGTGGATGATCGTGACACTGTGCACATTCGATCCGCAGCCCCAGAAACATTCGCGACGTCGCCGCCGCCAGATTTTCCGGCTTCACCTGCTTGGCCTGAAAAAAAGCGAGCGGCGAACTGTTGGCAGCCCCCTCAAGCGGTGAGCTCATTGGTCGACCAGTATCGAGCGGCACAGTCAGTAATTCTTTGACGATGGCATCGTAATGCGTATTCTTCGTCAGATGCTGTCGCAGCCACTCTTCAAAGCCAGGCAACTGCAACCGCGCCTGGAGATCTGAATTTCCTTCCGGCATCATTACCTGACGCCAGAAGTTGCCAAAGTTCGTAACGTATTGAGGGCTGTCAAGTAGTTTGTCGATCAGCTTTTGCCGTTTGTCAGCGGCAGGGTCGCGCAGAAACTGACGTACTTCCGACACCGAGGGAATACGTCCGGTAATATGCAGCGAAACCCGACGCAGGAACTCAGCATCGTCAGCTCGTTCCGCCGGGACGACCGCATCCGATTTCCAGCATGCATCCAGATGCTGATTGATTAGCGCTACAAGCCTGTCAGTTTCATCGGCACTGACAGGCGCAGCGACACATGGCGAAAGAACCATCCCCCACGCCGTGATGATCAGAAACAGAATTCGCCGAGACATGATGATTCCTGGCTAACGCAATCGAGTACGTCACCATTAGAGGCATCTTGTCTGTAGATCGCAACTTGCGTAATTCAAAAACACAATATTCTACGGTCGGCGGCGGCTGGGACGTGGCGTCTCTTCTCCGTTCGGATGATCTTCTGGAGCGGTGCTCCCTTTCAGCAAATCTGTCATGCTATCGAACAGTTTTTGATTCTCCAAAACATAGAAGGTTCCGCCTCGCCCATTTTGACTGCTGGTCATCGTTTGTCCAGAATGTGCGTAACCCGTTCGCAGAGCACCTTGTTGATTCAAATCGCCAAAGATACAGAAAGGCTTGGTTTTGTCGGTGCTGACCCCAATTTTTGCGTGATTGAAATTCGGCCCCTCGCCCCCGGCAAGACCGATTTGCTTGCCGTCCCACGTTCCGGACGTTGCAATTGCCACAGGTCCCGGATTGCTTACGCTGACGGGCCAACCTTCGATTTTCGTGCTGGCGCTGGTTGAATAAATCATCGGATTTGCCCACCAGCTTGCGACTCGCAGCGGAAGTCCGTCAAGTTTACCCGAAACTAACTGCCATGGCGGCGCCGCCATCTTTGATGGCTTGGAAATAAACTGCACACCGGTCGAGAGTTTTGTCATGGTACAATGCGTACTCTGCGATTCTGGTCCGAGAGTTTTTACAAGCTTTTGAACTTCTTCAGGCCCCCCGGATTGAACGATTACGGGGTGGTCGACAGCAGTGACGACACTCGCGTTTGCCAACCCTTCCAGAATCGAAATCAAGTCTGTCTTTGTGATTTTCAGCACGAAGAAATGCTGACTGACCTCCACATCATCATCGATGATACAACCGAGCGTGTTTCCGTCATTCTGGCGCGGATGAGTTTTGCTGCCGGATCCTGGCCACGACGGTGTTGAAACCTGCATGACGAATCCATTTCCTTCGGAGTTCCAGACGACCATTCCCTTCGAGTGTCCAGCGGGACCGCTTTTTGACGAAATAGGGTCACCATAAAACTGGTCGTTCCACAGGACATAGAAGTACCCAGGATTGTTGTAGACCTGAGCAAACGTGGCACCGAGGGGATCGTTCAGTGTTGCACCGACACATCCATTACCCCGAACAAGCGTCGGATTTTTACTGGTAGCGAAAGCGTATTGCTGGCTATGGTCCCCATTCTTGTAGGGCTTAACAGTCCCTCCGAAAATTCCGGGCGTATTTTCCATAGGAACGTCGCCAGCACAAATCTGATCGGGGTACGTCGCCGAATTGAACTTGAATACAAATAACCAGTCCACGGGCTTACCAGGTCCCGCCAATGGGGTGGGCGCGGGTTGACCGTAAGTTTGAACTGACGTTGAAATCAGTGTCAACCAAAACATGACTCCGACAATTCGACTGCTGAATCTCATTTGACCTCTTTCTACGGAGATTGCTTCAGGAAACTTTCTGAGCGTTAGAATACACCTGTACGAAAGATGTCCTTGCTGGATCGATGCAAGTTCCCCTGGATTTTCGCACTATTGCTTTGACTTAGCTTTCACTGCCATCCAGAACTCCGACACAGGCTTTCCGTTGACAGTATGGAGCGACTTCAACAAACGGACAAGTTCGGAGTCTCGATCTGACTTGAAGTCGAACGACAGACGGTGCCACCGTGCGCACCCGGCGTACCCGAGGGCCGCTCGGAAGTTGCTGGACCTGCCTGGAAACTGAGATTTCCAACATAAGGAATGGGTGCCACGGTCTTGGAGTCTGCGACAAGGCCGTGTCTTCGATGGATCTT
>CAIWEX010000258.1 GCA_903911795.1 uncultured Schlesneria sp. | reverse complement strand
GAAAAAGTCGACCCAGATGGCAAACTCAAACCACTGCATCCTGGCTCGGAAGAAAAACGGCAATACGAGTACAGAGGTGAGGGTGAACTCATTGCGGACTTTTTCGAGTGGGTTAGAATGGGGAGCAGAAATCCTTTTCGTGTCTGGAACCTATTGAGAGCCCGCATGTCCGATGAACTGAGCTTTGCGGATTACGAAAGTCGCCTGGATCGATCCATCAAGGTGAAAGCCCCTGATTTCTCGTCGGGTGAGCGACTGAAACATTTGATTTTTTCTGGGCAATTCACGCGACCGCTGCTCGACAAGCTTTGTCGACTGGCGGACAAAATTCGTTTGCTGGCCAAATCGAAAGAGGGGCATCGGTATCTCAATACGCTGCTGTCGCACAAGCGTGCGATGCTCTATTTCACACAGCCATCGACCCGAACTTTTATGTCCTTTGCTGCGGCATGCCAGATTTTGGGGATGACCTGTAACGAGGTGCGTGATCTTTCGGTCTCGTCGGAGGCCAAAGGGGAGTCTCCCTTCGATTCGATGCGCATGTTCAGTAGTTATTTCGACCTGGTCATCATGCGCAGTCACATTCCCAAATTTGCGGAATGTTGTGGGTACATGATGAACACGCTGGCGAACAGTCAGCGGCGCAGCGTGCCGATTGTGAATGCCGGGGCGGGTTCTGACGAGCATCCGACGCAGGCGCTGCTGGACATCTATACGATTCAACGGGCTTTCAGCTTCACTCATGCCAAAGATTCACGGCAGTGGACGCGGTACGACGAATTGCGTGAGTCATTCCCGGGGTTACGCAAAGGAATTGCCGGGAAGACCATCGGGTTTTGTGGAGACATTCGCCGAGGCCGGACCGTCCGGTCGCTGGCACAATTACTGACGCTGCACGAACAAGTTCGCCTGGTTTTCATCAGTCCACCTCATCCCGCCTTGTCGTTGCCGCGCGACTTGAAGGACAAGTTGATCGACGCCAAAGTGGACGTGCGAGAATGCCATTCGCTGGAAGCCCACTTGGATGGTAAGCCGGTGATCGAGCAACTCGACGCACTCTATATGACGCGGATTCAGCGTGAGCATAATTCGGGGGCTGAGGAGCAAGAGTTCAGCGAACTCGACTTTTCACAATTTAAGCTCAGTAAATCGCTGGTTTCACGCATGAAGCCGTACGCTGCAATTTTGCATCCTTTTCCTCGCGATAAAGATTTCGGGGAAATTCCACCGGCGATTGATGATGATGAACGAGCGTTCTACTTCCGGCAGGCGAGAAATGGGATGTGGGCTCGCGCGGCCCTGATTGCCCACCTCTTCGATGTCGACGGCGAGATCAACGATTATTACGAACAATATAATAGTGAGATGCAGATCGCACCGCAGTAAAATTAGTTTTCAGTTTTCAGTTTTCAGTGATTGCCTTGGCGGCTGCCGGCCACGATGAGGTCTCGCATTTCGCGAACGGCTTGCGAAAAACCGACCATGATTGCGCGTGCCACAATGCTGTGGCCGATATTCAGTTCACAGGCATCGGGGATTGCTGCGATCGGTTGAACGTTCCGATAGGTCAGGCCATGGCCGAAGTGAAGCGTTAGTCCCGCTAAGCGCGCGAAGCGACCTGCTCGTAGCAGTTGTTCGAGTTCCTGCAGCTGGGCTGCGGGGGACATTGCATCGGCATAACGGCCGGTATGCAGTTCGACGGCGGCACACCCGAGTGATTTCGTCGCTTCAATCTGCTCTTCTGCAGGGTCAATAAACAGGCTGACGAGAATTCCTGCCGCATGCAATTGATCGACGCAGCGGCGGACGCGGTCCAGGTTGCCAACCACATCCAGTCCCCCTTCGGTGGTGACTTCCTGACGTTTCTCGGGGACCAATGTGGCCTGTTGGGGCAGGATTTCCAGGGCGAACTGGGTGATCGATTGCTCCGCCGCCATTTCCAGGTTCAATTTGACTTGAACGGTTTGTTTCAGCACACGGACATCGCGGTCTTGGATATGCCGGCGATCTTCGCGTAAATGAACGGTAATCACGTCTGCACCCGCGAGTTCCGCGAGGGCTGCTGCCCAGACGGGATCGGGTTCGACCGTGCGACGAGCCTGCCTTACCGTTGCGACATGATCAATGTTAACTCCGAGAGTGGCCATGTTCCGTTGACTTTCTGTTGCAGGAGAACCTGTTTTCTGATCGCGATCTGTGTCCCATCTGGCTTATTGTCTGGCCTATCATCTGGCTTCGGCGGGGCGATTCGGATCCCCAGTATCGTGTGTCGCGCTCTCGCTGCCGAGGTCACGGTCGAGAATTCCGAGAACTTCCATTCGCCGATAGAGTCGTGGTCGCGTAATCCCGAGTAACTCGGCCGCTTTGGCCTTGTTTTGACGCGCCTCATCCAACGCGAGTTCAATTTGTTCGCGTTCGATTCTTAAGAGTAACGGATCGAGTGGCTGAGTTCGCGTTCGGGCAGGGGGGCCGACCGATTGACCACGCACGCCGGTACGGAATCGAAAGGGAAGATGCTCGATTTCGATGAGTGGACCAGTGCATCCCTGTCGTGCCTCGACGATCACGGCCCGCAATTCCCGCACATTTCCGGGCCATTGATAGCGGCCAAACTGCTGGAGGACCTGTTCCTGAAATCCGGTCACCTGCTGCGGTGCTCCCCGATTCAATTCTTCGAGGAAGTATTGCGAGAGAAGGGCGAGATCTTCCGGTCGGTTTCTGAGTGGCGGCAGGGACATCGTTAAAGGTGTCAGGGCAAAAAAGAGGGGTTCCAGGAAGTCTTGCGATTCGACGAGCGGTTCGAGTGAATTCAGGGTTGAGGCAATGACTCGTTGTCGCTGGGATTTGACCACTTCGAGCACCAGCCGCTGCAGATCGCGGGGGAGGGCTTCGACGTGTTCGAGATAAATCGTTCCCGGCTGCAGTTCGTCTGTTTGTTGCGCATCCTGCATTCGCCGAATGGTTGCTTCGAGATGATCGGGCGGAAGCCGTCGGCAATCCAGCGGAACAAACGTGGATGTCCCTTGCAAACTTGCTTGATGGATGTGTCTGGCCAGCGATTCGCGACCGGATCCTGTTTCGCCGATCAAGAGTACGGGAAGAGTCGAGTGGCGGGCCAGTTGCAATTGGCTGAGTAGACGTTGCCTGCCAGGACTTTTGCCGATCAGCAATCCTGTATCACCCCGGTTGATCAGGGACTGTCTCAATG
>CAIWEX010000257.1 GCA_903911795.1 uncultured Schlesneria sp. | reverse complement strand
TCCCATTTGATTGACCATCGAAATGTTGTTGACTCGATTCTACGCTGCTGTCTTTGTCGGTTGCGCATTGCTGTCGCCAGTTTGCGGCGCAGATCGAGTCCGCTTTAATGAGCAGATCCGGCCTTTGCTGTCGGATCGTTGCTTTGCTTGCCACGGCCCTGATGGCAAGCGGCGCGAAGCTGATTTACGACTGGATCTGCGAGCGAATGCTGTCGGTGAAGCTGATGGCCCTGCGGCCATCGTGCCGGGGAAGCCGACGGAAAGTCATCTGTGGAAACGAATCACCTCGACTGATCCAGATCTGCAGATGCCGCCCCCATCGGCCAAGAAGCCGAAGTTCACCGCCGATGAACTATCATTACTTCGCCGCTGGATTGAAGAAGGGGCTGAATACGAAGGCCACTGGGCGTTTTTGCCATTACGAGTGACTGCACCACCGTCTGTACCGCAAGTCGCTCATCCGATTGATGCTTTCATTCGGGCTCGCCTGGCGGTCGCGGGTTTGACTGCATCACCGCCCGCAGATCGGGCGACGCTCTTACGACGCGTCACACTGGATCTGACGGGCCTCCTCCCATCGCCGGACGACGTGCTGGCATTTGTGAATGATCGACGCGAGGATGCTTACGAACGGGTCGTTGACAGGCTGCTGGCATCACCCCAGTACGGTGAACGCTGGGGACGGCACTGGCTCGATCAGGCTCGCTACGCCGATTCGAACGGCTACGCGGTGGATGCCCCGCGCGAAATGTGGCCCTTCCGGGATTGGGTCATCAACGCGATCAATCAGGATCTTCCCTTTGATCAATTCACGATCGAACAACTGGCGGGCGACCTGCTCCCCGACCCGACGCGATCGCAACTAATGGCGACGGCGTTTCATCGCAATACTCTGATTAACCAGGAAGGTGGAACCGATCGCGAACAGTTTCGCGTCGAAGCGGCGATGGATCGCGTCAATACCACGGGTGCCGTCTGGCTGGGTTTGACGATCGGTTGCGCCCAGTGTCATACCCACAAGTTTGATCCGATCACGCAACGCGAATACTACGAACTATTCGCATTCTTCAATTCCGCTCAGGATGCCAACGACCGAGGCCCAAGTATCGAAGTCCGACGCGGTGAAGTCTTCGGCAACCCCGAAGTGATCCCCGTCGAACCCCCAGCTCTGTCGAAAGAACAGGTTGCTAAACTGCGAGATGACTGGGAGCGGACCACCCGGGATCGACTCGCTGCAACTCAGTCGCAACCCGCACAGGTCGCCACAGTGTGGTCACCATTAAAGTCTGAAACGACCAAGACCGCATCGGGAACCGGTGGGTTTCAGCGGCAATCGGATGATTCATTGCTGTATGACCGAAATGGCTCGCCTAATGAGCGTTTCTTGATCGAAGGAACAACCACACTGGAACGCGTTGTCGCAGTAAAATTGCGGACGTTGACTCACGACACACTGCCGAATCGCGGTCCCGGAACCGCCGGAAATGGAAATTTTGTACTGACCGATTTTGTCGTGCGAGTCGGCAACGAAAAACAGAAGATCGCTCGAGCGACTGCAGATCATGAACAGCCAGGCTATCCGATCACGTCGGCGATTGATGAAGACGCTGCTACAGGTTGGGCAATCAATGTCGGCCCAGGCTCAACGGCGAAGTTGAATGCAGGCCATGAAGCCATCTTCGTTCTCGCCGCGCCGGTCGAATTGCGTGGACGTAAACTGACGATTGAACTTGCCCATGGAGCAAACAAAAACTACCTGGTCGGACGATTTGCGATTGATGTCACATCAAACCTGTCCGAACCTGCGAATCCGGCTGATGTTCGTTTGCTGGCAGCGTTGCAGTTACCTGCCGAGCGGCGGTCCAAGCGGGACCAGGATCTGATTCAGGGGGAATTCGAAAAGGCCGAGCCGAAAGCAGTCCCCGCGAAAAAGGAACCGAATCCCCGCATTGCTCAATTGATGGTGATGCGCGATCAGCCGCAACCACGTGAGACATTCCTGTTCGCCCGCGGCGATTTCACGCGTCCCTATAAAGGGGCCGGGTTATTGTCGCCATCCGTCCTTTCGGCAGTCGGGCCTGCATTGCCGCAGTCCCCATCACCCCGGACTCGGCTGGATCTGGCGAAATGGCTCGTTCACCCCGACAATCCCCTCACCGCGCGTGTGACCGTCAATCGAGTCTGGATGCGTTACTTCGGTCGAGGCCTCGTAGAGACCGAAGAGGACTTTGGAACACAGGGAACGCCTCCCTCGCATCCCGAACTTCTCGACTGGCTGAGTCGGGAGTTCCAGCGGCAGCGCTGGAGCATGAAGGCCTTGCACCGGTTGATCGCCACGAGCGAAACGTATCGCCAGTCGTCTCATGAACGCCCAGAACTCCTGGAACGAGATCCTCGCAATCTGTTGCTGGCTCGCCAGTCACGATTGCGAATGGAAGCGGAAATCACGCGGGATGCAGCGCTGGCTGCCAGTGGGTTACTCAACGTCATGCTGGGTGGCCCCAGTGTCTATCCTCCTCAACCTGAGGGAGTCTATGCGTTCACGCAGGTGAACAAGTCGTGGCCCACAGAGACCGGTTCGCAGCGCTATCGCCGCACGATGTATACGTTCTACTACCGCAGTGCCCCGTACCCTTTGTTCACAACATTCGATGCCCCTGATTTTCAGGCGGTCTGCACGCGGCGCTTACGATCAAACACGCCGCTGCAGGCTCTGACACTGGCAAACGACGCCGCGTTCCTGGAACTCTCCCAGGGTCTGGCACTCCGACTGGCAGCAGACGCCACATCCCCGACTCAGCCAGCCTCGGGGACTCCCCCCTTCCCTGCAACGCTCAAGCATCGCATCGAACAGGCCGTCCTCCTCTGTTTCGGAAGACCACCCAGCGCCGTCGAAGCACAAGTCCTGCACGATTACGTCACAGCTCAAGTGGCCGAGTTTGAACAGGATTCCAGTGCCGCAGAGAAACTGCTTACCCCGGCACTCCGTCAGCAACTGAAACCCTCAGAAGCGGCCGGACTGGTCCTGCTGGCTCGAGTACTATTCAATGCAGATGCATTCATCACGCGGGAATAACCGATGCAAAAGCATGTCGACGTTTTCAAAGTAGCCTTCATCGCTCCGCGTGAAGCAAGCCGCAGCGCGCTCCCCGTCTATCGTTCAAAACACACTGCAGGAATATCTCCGCATCCCCGTTCGTCTGCTAACTTCCCCAAAGACGACGTGAGGATGCCATGAATCCAAACCCAGCAGACCTCAACCAGACCCGCCGGCAATTCTTCGGTCAGACCGGCATCGGACTCGGTGCGATCGCCCTGCAGTCATTACTGCACGAAGAAAGCTGCGCGGCTGGAGTTCAAATCGACCCTTCCCATGCAATGGCCCCTCGAAAAGCGCCGTTCACGCCCCGTGCCAAGCGAGTGATCTATCTCTTCATGGCGGGTGGACCCAGTCAGTTGGAATTGTTCGAGGACAAGCCGAAGCTGCGTGAATTGACCGGACAGGCACCTCCGCCGAGTCTACTCAGCGGCAAGCGGTTTGCCTTCCTGAAAGGGAACGAAACCCTGCTCGGTTCCCAGCGGAAATTCGATGTTTACGGCGAATGCCGGATGCCGCTCAGCGAGTTACTCCCGTATCACAGGCAGATCGTGGATGAGGTCTGCTGGTTGCGCGGGATGACAACGGATGTCTTCAATCACGGCCCCGCGAAGCTGTTCATGAACACCGGCTTTCAAGCACCCGGCCGACCGAGTTTCGGGTCGTGGGTGACCTATGGACTGGGAAGTGAAGCTCAGGATCTGCCCGGTTTCGTGGTACTGCAGAGTGGCCCGCGAGGCCCGCGGGCCGGTGCCTCACTCTGGAGCAGCGGGTTTCTGCCGACCGCCTTTCAAGGAGTTCCCTTTCGAGGTCAAGGTGATCCCATTCTAAATCTGCGCAGCCCCGACGGGTTGAACCGCGACCGTGAACGACGCTTCCACGATACCGTGACCGCTCTCAATCAAGACCGGCTTCAGGCGACAGGCGATCCTGAGATTTTGACGCGCATCAACGCCTATGAGACCGCGTTCCAGATGCAGGCGAGTGCTCCGGAACTGATGGACTTGTCACAGGAAACCCCCGCGACCCTGGCGAGTTACGGTGTTGAATCGGGCAAGCCATCATATGCCAGGAACTGCCTGCTGGCCCGACGAATGATTGAACGTGGCGTGCGGTTCGTGCAGCTCTACCACACCAACTGGGACAGCCATGGCGGCCCCGGCGAAACCCTGAACGCCGACTTTGAAAAGGTGGTACGCGACGTCGATCAGGCAAGCGCCGCACTCGTTCTTGATCTGAAACAACGAGGCCTGCTGGATGACACTCTGGTGATCTGGGGTGGCGAATTCGGAAGAACGCCCATGGGCGAAGTCCGCGCATCCATCGGCCGGGACCATCACGTCGATGCGTTCACCATGTGGGTCGCCGGAGGCGGAGTAAAACCGGGCTACATTCACGGCACGACGGATGAACTCGGCTTCGGCCCGGTTGAGGGAAAAGTGCATGTGCACGACCTGCATGCAACGCTACTACATCAACTCGGCTTCGACCACGAGCAATTAACCTATCGCATCCAAGGCCGCGACTATCGCCTGACCGACGTCCACGGCCATCTGGTCCCTGAGATTCTTATTTGATCGGGCGATCTGGTTGAATTCAGAAGGCCACGCGAGGGATAAATTCCATCACATTTGGGGCAGAAAGGTGTACAATCAAGCCGTTTCTCTGCACAGCATCTCTGCAACGGCTTGTCGAATGAGGTCAGCAACGATTTGAGTGCTGTAAAGATGGCACTGTTTTCGCGATCGAACTAATACTGATGTGCCACTGCTTCGGAGTCCTCGGAGAAGCAGTGCCAATTGTGGTGCCGGGTTCCACTGCACGTTCCCAAATCGGAAAAGGCTCTGCAAGCCGCATCAAGTCGCACCTGCACTGCTTGACCCAAGGCGGTCAAGCAGTGGCACATCTACCGTGGCACTACCGTCGATTGGCGATGAACTGAAAGTCTCAACGAAGCACGCGGTGAGGAAATCAGCGACGTCACTCCATTTGATAGCGACTCGCTTCTGCAGCTCACAGAATTCAAACTCGCGTTCAAAAGTTGCGCCCCGATGCTTTGCTGAATGAACGCAGACTGACCAGTATCGAGACCATTAAAGCACGTCACCGAGTCCGCGATGGTTTCCAAGCTTGTTGAATATTGGCACGCCGTATTTCTGGAATTTCTTTAATGCGTGAATCACGGTGGGTTCAACGCGTTCCAACAGAGTCTCATCGGGAGGGGAAAGGGGATAAAGAGCGGGCTTGTTACGCAATCTCGCTCTACTGCGGGCTTCCCGTGCGATTCGGTCTTCGGGTGCCAGTTCCCAGACCGGTTCTCTCACTCCTTTATGCCAGAGTCGACTCAATCGATTCCACCAGACGGCCGAGTCAAATTTTAATTCGCGATTCCAACTCTCCCACGGATACAGACTTTTATCACTCCAGCCCACCTCAACAACAAAGCTGTCTTCGTCATAGAGTTCCATGACTTTGAGGAAGATGTACAACTGAGGCGTCAGGCACCTGGACCAGACGCCAACAATTTCCACATCGACTTCTGTGAGTGCGAAGCTGGGATACTGTCGTTCCATCTCGCGTTGAAACGTTTTGAACAACTGTTCTTTGATCGGTGACCTCATTTCGCCGTCCACTCCAATGCGCTTGTGACGAGTCTGAATAGTTCGGTTTGAAAAGATGGAAACTCATGCCCTGCCACTGAACCAAATTCAGCACACACGGTGGGCCACTTGGACCATTACAGCACGTCACCGAGTCCGCGATGGTTTGCCAACTTGTTGAAGACGGGCACACCGTACTTCTGGAACTTTTTCAGGCATTTTTCGACACAGGGTTGAATGCGCGGCACTACCGTTTCGACGGATGGTGACTCAGAATACTGGTGAATTTCATTACGGCGGCGTGCTCTTGAGGCGGCCTCCAAGTCAAGTCGATCCTCCGGTGCCAATTCCCAGACTGGTTCCATCCCCCCTTTTTTCCAGAGTCGACCCATTCGATCCCACCAGGCGGGCAAATCAAAATTCAAATCGCGATTATCGCAATCCCACGGAAATAGGCTCTGGTCACTCCAAGCCAATTCCGCAACAAAAGTATCCTCGTTTGGAAACTGCATGACTTTAAAGAAAATGTACAACTGAGGCGCCAGACGCCTGGACCAGACACCGACACAATCCGCCTCGACTTCTGTCAGGACGAAGCTGGGGTACTGTTGATCCAACTCCTGTCGAAACGTCTTGAACAACTGTTTTTTGATGGCGGACCTCATTTCTTCTTCTCCTTTAAAGCTGTTTTGACGAGTGTGAATAATTCGGTTTGCGAAGACACTATTTTTATCCGCTCAAACACTCCGGCAGGCAACGCGTTGCGAAGAGCGATCAGTTCCTTATGCGTGGGCTTTCTTGCGACGTTCAGGATCACGGTGTCTCCAGATTTTGCCTTGCGATGCGCATTCGTCAACTGGTTAATAGTACGTTGAGGAAGTTTTCGTATCGAAAACTTTGTTTCAACATACACTGATGTGGATCCTCTTGTGAGGACATTATCGATCACCGACCCCACTCCTTTGCCAATTCTTTGATTACAATTCATTTTCTTGCCGTGAATCTGATTCAGCGTCATATCCGAAAGATTCTGATAATCAGCCCCTTGCTTGCGTAACGTCTGCCCTTTAATCGTGGGCTTCGATTCGGCAGATGCGTTATCGATGGCGTCTTTTAGTTGCTTTTGCTGGTTCTTAACCATCCGTCTGTGTTCGGCCTGATTTCTTTTAACGGCTTTCGGCAATGCGGGATTCGCTGCTGCGGGACGCTTCTTTTTGCCCGGAACTAGAGGAAGGTGCGCCGGGTTTTGCTTTTGGGGCATTCCCCCGCCTGCATTCACTCGGATCTGTTTGCGATCAATGGTGACGGCGTGGTTCTCACGAGCTTTCTTCACGCCAGTGAAGCGTTGAATAAGCTTGCCAGCCGCGTTTGAAGCGAGTTCTTCCTCCAGCACCCGGGCTGCTGAATTGAGATCCAACTCGTCCTGGACCGAACTGACTTCCAGATAAAGACGATGGGCAATCAGCTCTGATTCAGTCCCTCCGAACGCAAGCAGCGTCGCGTCGGCAGCAAGTCCTGCGGGAGGGAATGCGTGTGCTGCGGCCAGCAGCGCGATCATCGCGCCCATGCGAGCTAGGTTTTCGGGTTGAACTGCAGCCTCAAGTTGCCTGGCGATCTCGGGCGCCAACTTGCCAGACTTCAGAATGCGGTCGGCGACCGCTGCCAGCTTCTGTTCAAATGTCCAGTTCCGGATCGGATTGTCATGCGGAAGCTTCGCTCCCGTGACTTTGGCCAGTTCGACCATCGACTGCTTGACTGCAGCGAGTTTCGCATGAGCGGTTCGAACAGATTCCGCTGACTTCCATTCCCCCCGCCATTTTTCGAAACGAACTGGCCACCATCACTCCGTCCTGCGGGAGCACGCGGATGTTCACGCTCATCGAACTCGCCGTGACCGTAGCGGGATCTACATAACCACTGCGGATGAAGGTCACAGACACCACGACACTGCCTGCTCGGAGCTCGCTCAAACGAGATCCCTCGCACGCCACGAGGAATTGGTCGCGACACTAATTGCGACGTTGGCTGAGACGATTGAGGAACTCGTCCGGTACGTTGCTGCTTGTATCGCACAGGTTGCCGGAGGAATTGGGCCGCAGATGTTCGAACAGTCAGCTTCATGATGAACTGCTTCCGAAAGAGGCATGGCAGAGGAACGTGCCAGGGCTCAGAGATCGCGAGGCGATCGAGCCGTGGAGTGGACGTACGTTGAGCGCAGTCAGCCGACGCGCTGACGCGGCAGCGAAAGATCAGAGGGAGGCGTCAGAGTTCCGATTGAGCGAGCAACAACCGCGTCGCGGCGTCGGTCGAACGACGTTGAGTGACAAACAAAAAAACGGGCTCAACGCCGGGCCGAAGGACTGTCAGTCGACAGTTTCGGCCAGGGGTTGAGCCCGTTTGTTACGGTACTTGGCGAAACAATGTTATAGGTGCTGCATTGACGTGGCGATTATGTTGTTTGTATTGCGCGAGTCAATGTGAATTAATCTGGTGTACGACGGCTGGGTGGCCGGGGCTGGACTGAGGCTTTGCGAAGGAAGCCCCGGATTCTAGCGAACCCCAGTCATCCACCGCGATTGTGTTCTACGTCGATCAACATTCAACCGGGGCTTCCCGTTGGTCCAGCCCCGGCCACCCTGACGTGGATAGTCGTGGTTCGCTCCGCGAACCAACGCTTCCTGGTTGGCAAGACGCCTGAGGACGAGGCGACTATTTGAGTTGTCATACGAAAATGCAGCGTTGGTTCGCGGAGCGAACCACGACTATCAGGCACCGACCACCCTAAAATCGTAATCTGAGTTGAGGGCCTCGCTTGATGTGTCTTGTGTTGCACCCCCAGCTTGAAGCAAGCTGGGCAACACCGTAGCGGATAAATATGGTAAAAATTGCGATCACTGCGGCGAACATTATCCGTCCCTCAGGATACAGCATGATGAACAATCGGTTTTTCGTCCGGCGATTGGTGTCAACGCTCTTCGCTTTCCTGTTCGTGTTCGTTCACACATGCCACGCCGAATTGGATTGGCATCCGGAACGAACGTCTCTGTTCGCCGTGGGTGTTTTGCAGTGGCAGGATCCTGCGGTCTGGCGTGGGATGGCGAATGCTCAAAAGCAGCGGCGAGATGTCGAGCTGGTTCAGCATTTTCGGACTGCGGGAGTGCCTGAGGACCGGATCGTTTACTTGCAGGACCAGCATGCGACTCGTCAGCGAATTCAGCGGGATCTGCAGACGCAGTTGGCGCGGACTCAACCTGGCGAACTCCTGATCATCTATTTCACGGGGCATGGCTTTCGCGATCGAAAATCGCACGAAGTCCATTTCGCCAATTATGACGCTGTCGACGGAGCGAGTGCCTGGCCTGTTCGAGCGATCTTTGACACCGTCGAAGCCAGCTTTCGGGGGAGTCATGTGATGTTAATGGCAGACTGCTGCTATTCGGGCGGTCTGGTGGATGAAGCGAAGTTGCGAAAGTCGCGACTCGGCTATGCCTGCCTTTGCTCGTCACATTCGCACAATTCATCGACTGGACGATGGACGTTTACAGAATCGTTGCTCACAGGACTACGTGGCAGCCCGACAGTTGATCTGAATGGCGATGGTGAAATCGATGTGAGCGAACTCGGTCAATTCAGCGAACTGGAAATGGCATTCGCCGAAAAGCAGAAAGCGGTCTATGACGCCAATCGAGCCTTTCCGGCCCGTTGGCGGATCGCACAACCCGTCAAGCAACGGACTCCACGCCAGGGTGAGCGTATCGAAGTTGAGTGGAAAGGAAAGTGGTATCGATCCCATGTCCTGGAATCGATGGGGAATCAGTGCAAGATTCATTATCTCGGGTTTGACGATTCGTGGGACGAATGGGTCGGCCCGGATCGTGTTCGCCCATACCATCCCAAGTCGTTTGCTGAAGGAGAGTCCGTCGAAGTCCACTGGGCGAAAGACAACAAATGGTACCCGGCGAAAATCATCCGAAACTGGTACGGGTTAGCATTCGTTCACTATGACGGATTCACGAGCGAATGGGACGACTGGGTCAGCAACGATGCCATCCGGTTGCCGACAAGCGCGAAAGGCAAATGATTGTTTTATCCTCGCAACTGAAAGCAGTTTATGAGCGAATTTAAAATCGCTGCCGCTCAGGTTCCTTCGATTCGCGGCGATCTTGATAGCAACATTGAAATGCATCGGGATGTGATCGTGTCGGCTGCAAGGCACGGCGTGTCTGTCCTTGTCTGTCCTGGTCTTTCCAGAATTATCGCTCATGGGCTATGAGCCTGAAATCGCACACGAGTTCGAACTGGATCCGGCGGATACGCGGATTGTCTCAATAGCCCGCTTGGCACAGCAGTGTCGAATGCAGGTTGTGGCTGGTGCGGCAATCAAGAATGGTCTGCAGAAGCCACATCTCGGAGCGTTCATTTTGGGTGAAGATGGCTCCGTCAGTTCTTACGCGAAGATGCATCTGGGAGGATGCGAACCTTCATACTTCACTCCAGGCAACGCGTTGAAGAGCATCTCATCACAGCGGGAGTTCATCGGCCTGTCGATCTGCGCGGACTCATCAAAGCGTTCGCACCCGGCGGCCTATTATGCGTCGACAGGTACCACCGTTTACGCAGCAAGCGCGTTCCTCAATGCCGACTGGTATGCAACAGACTCTCCGCGGTTCGCCGCATATGCCCTTGATTTCGGAATGCTCTGCCTGATGGCCAACCACGGGGCTTCTGTCGGAACACTGGTCTCCGTCGGCAACAGCGCCGTGTGGGCCGCTGACGGATCTCTGCTGGCGAGTGCCGCGGGGACGCAATCGGCTCTCGTCGTGGCAACGCGCACTGGTCAGAACTGGGTGGGCGAAGTTGTGGTACTATGATTTGTGCCAGGCTGATCGAAAGTCGAATCGTTACCGCAGGTCAGTCGCCTCGAACGGTCAATGTCCGCGGTATCTCCAAGTCATGCAACGATGGACGATCAATGTTCCATGTCAGGCAATCACCATAGAAAGTGTCTCGAAGTGCGATGTACTACAAATGCCGGTGCTGTGACCATGAAGAAACGAGGGGCTGTTTGCCAACGGCGACATGCGGTCTTTATTTCCTGTTCTTGATGGGACTGACAGTCGCAATCGGCATTTTCATCGTACAGATGCTGAGGAGCGATGCGCCTGGACCACCACATGACCTGGGATGGTGGGATCTTGTGCTGTTTCCCGTTGCCATGTTTGCAGGGCTGATCCTTGTCCTGATTGGTGCGATGTTGTTGAACTTCACTTTTGAGCTGATCGAATACCTGGCATTCAGCCTGCGAAGATGCCCCCGATGTCGTTCGCGAAAGTGGTCGTGGGGATACACTCGCGGTTTCGGTTTGTAGAAAGATTCGCAACAACAACGAACTTTGAGTCACGCGGAACCATCATTCTGGAATGATATCGTAACTTCGTCACCCCGCAGTTGAGCCGACAGCGACAATTCTTGAAAATCGCCTGTTGCCTCGAATGGGACTCGGCATAGAATTGAGGCATCATGCAGACTCTCAAGCCACTTTTCGTTGCGATCACGGTGCTTGCCGTTTCGGCCAGTCCGGTCTTGGCGTCGCTGAAATTGTGCTGCTGCTCCATGCCTGTTGAGCAGAAAAAGAGTTGTTGCCGGATCGCTCCGGACGCAACGCTGATCGCTCAAAAGCCCTGCTGTGCGACGAAGATGACGTCGAGCGGCGTCTTGCAGGTGTCGACGGGCTGCTGCTGCATCAAGGCATTGGAAGCGACCCCCGTTTCCGAAAGTGGTGTTCGACCCGATGTCGAGAAGCAACCACTGGACCTCGCGTTTTTGAAAGAAGATCAGCAGCGCAAGCTGTTGACTCTGCAAGACATCGAGGATCAATCGCCGGGGCGTTTCACTCTTACTGGCCCCCGACTTCTGGCGCTCTACTGCATCTGGTTGAAATGAATCGACGATAAGTCCATCGACTTTCGTTTTTGATTCTCATCCATTTTCAGTAGGAAGTTTTATCATGAAGTCTTTCCTGGCTTTAGCATTTCCCGTGTCTGCCGTTCTTGGACTGACGTACGCATTCGCACTGGCTGGACCGTCAGCATCAATGACTCAGGCGAAGTCCGCCTGTGGCTGTATTGACTGTAAGTGTCCCGATTGCACTGGGGTCTGCAGTTGTGACGTTTGTGTGTGTGGAAGCTGCGCCTGCCTGCAAGCGAAATCGACGACGACTTCGCCCCTCGCCTCAATGAGTTGCTGTGCTACGAAAGCATCGACCGCTTGCGGTTGCGAGGTCTGCAAGTGTCCCGTCTGCGATGGTGAGACCTGCAGTTGTGACGTGTGTGAGTGCATCGGCTGTGGATGCGCAGAGTAGTGGTATCAATCTGCGGGAGTGTCTCGTTGAGACATTCCCGCATTCGGGGCATGATCCACGGGGTGGCTCTACTTCCCAGGGGTGGCCCGGCTTGCTTCAAGCCGGCCGAAGGTCCAAGAAACCTCAGGCCGACGTTGGGCTTGGTTCAACGTGATACATGCATGGGCGCTCGGCTTGAAGTTTCTTGTGCCGCGCACCCAGCTTGAAGCAAGCTAGGCCACCCCTCGATGTAATGCAGGGTGGCCGGGTCTGAAGGCTTTGCGGAAGGCCCGGAATTCTTGGTGTGACCGCATACACCTTTCACGGGGCCATCCGCTTCGCTCCTGACCCCGCCACCCAGCCGCCCCCTTCGAGCTTGCCTCAATGGAAGCGGGCTTCTGCACTACGCCGCCTTCCGGACCGATCGCATAGTGCAAACGCCCATCTCCACCGAGATGATCTCGGTGGGGGTTGTGGATGGTCTCCCGACCCCGCCGAAACCGACGACCGAAGGTCTCCTCTTCTCTTCTCGTCTTTTTCTTTACGACCTGGCAGTCGTACATGCGAAGAGTATCCGACGCCCGATGGCTGACGGCTATCTTCACGCAGGAGCGTGAAGGCTACTTTAGAGGACGATGTGGGGCAGAACGATGAAGACGCAGGACTCCGATTTTCTGGAGGAAGGAAGAATTTTGGAACACTGA